>JAGLTZ010000099.1 GCA_023135015.1 Candidatus Latescibacterota bacterium | reverse complement strand
GCACCGCATGGCCCAGCTCGTGCGCCAGGGTGGCCACATCGCGCACGAGCTGGGCCATGCGGTGCACAGTATGCTGGCCTCGGAGCACTCCATCTTCACACAAAACCCTTCACTGCCTCTGGCTGAGACAGCGTCGGTGTTCGGAGAGATGCTCGTTACCGACCGCCTCCTTGCCGGAGAGAGTGATCCACTGCTCAGGAGAGAGCTGCTGGTCAATGCGCTCGACGATGTCTATGCGACGGTGATGCGGCAGGCCTACTTCGTACTATTCGAAATACAGGCCCACCGGGCTATTCTGGAGGGCAGATCCCCCGAGGGCTTGAACGAGCTCTATCTGCAGAACCTGCAGGAGCAGTTCGAGGATAGTCTGGATCTCTCGGATGAGTTCGCGTACGAATGGCTGACAATCCCCCACATCTACAGCACCCCCTTCTACTGCTATGCGTACAGCTTCGGACAGCTGCTGGTCCTATCGCTCTACCGGCGCTACCAGCATGAGGGGGATGCATTCAAGCCCGGATACATTAGACTGCTCTCCCACGGCGGTTCCGCGAGGCCGCGCCAGATACTCTCGGAGACGGATATAGATATGAACGACCCCGATTTCTGGCAGGGTGGATTCGAAGTAATACGGGGTATGATCGAAGAGCTCGAGGGGCTGGGTCTCTAAGCCTCCACCACCGACTCCGGATCGTCCTCAATCTTCTGGATCGTAATCCCTGTAAACCCGTAGAAGATCGATATGAACGGAGAGAGCAGGTTCAGGAATGCGAACGGTAAGTATGTAAAGCAGCTGACTCCCAGCACTCCCGACATGTATGCACCGCACGTGTTCCATGGGATCAGCGGGGAGGTCAGGGTCGCGGAGTCCTCCAGCGCCCGCGAAAGGTTTTTCGGGTGGAGACCGCGCTTGAAGTATGCGTTGCGGTACATGCGGCCCGGAACGATGATGGCGAGGTACTGATCGGACGCAAGCACGTTCATCCCGAAACAGCTGATGATTGTGGCGGTTATCAGAGAGCCGGTCGATTTCGCCATTTTCAGGATATTCTCGGCGAGGCACTCGAGCATCCCGGAGGCCTCCATGATACCGCCGAAGGCCAGTGCTACGATGATCAGCGCGATCGTATCGAGCATGCTGATCAGACCGCCCCGCGTCAGCAGCTGGTCCACCGTAGCGACCCCCGTATTGCTCTCGTATCCGCTGTAGAGTGCACTGATCATGCGGCCGATGCTTCCTCCCGGGCCGTTACCTGCCGCGCCACCCTGGAAAAGCAGGAGCAGGATGGCGCCCACGATCACTCCGACTACCAGAGCTGGGAGTGCGGGTGTCTTCTGCCACACCAGGAGCAGGACAGCGGCCGGTGCCAGGAGAAGCCACGGAGTGAGGTTGAAGGCGGCTTCAAGGGTGTCCAGCATCAGCAGATACTCAGGTGTCTCGACAGAACCGGTGGCCGGTATCACAAATCCGAGGATAGTGAACAGTATCAGGGCTATGACCAGGGCGGGAAGGGTTGTATAGACCATATGCCTGATGTGCGTGAATAGCTGGGTGCCTGCAACAGCGGGGGCCAGGTTGGTCGTATCGGAGAGTGGGGACATCTTGTCGCCGAAGTACGACCCGGAGATGATCGCTCCCGCTGTCATGCCGGCGTTTATCCCCAGAGCCTGCCCCACTCCCATCATGGCCAGACCGACGGTGGCCGCGGTGGACCATGAAGAGCCGGTTGCCAGCGATATCAGGGCGCAGATCAGGCAGGTAGCCACCAGGAAGTAGCCGGGGGCCAGTATTTTCAGCCCGTAGTAGATCATGATCGGCACTACGCCGCTGGCGATCCAGATGCCGATCAGGAGACCAACGACCACCAGTATGAGGATGGCCGGAAGGGCAGTAGCTATGCCCTGGGTCATGCCGCGTTCGATCACCTTCCACGGCATGCCGAGGACGAAGCCGGATATGCAGGCGGCTACTACTGAACCCAGGATGAGAGGGATATGGCCCGAGCCGTCCAGGATCGCAATGGTGAAGAAGAGGGCGGCAATCAATATGACGACCGGGATGAGTGAGATGACCAGAGTAGGTTCTGGTTTGCGTTTTCCGGGCAACAAATCCCTCCGGCTTCTGTGGCGCAGAGCTGCGCCGTCGTCCAGTCCTATCTTAAAAGCAACTGAACCCGTGGTTCTCTTCGCGCATTAACATCTATCCCCGGCCCGGTGCCGTCAAACCAGAACCCTCCTCCAAAGGAACTTCACTGCGGGCACCTTGAAAAAGGAACTGGCGAATCTCGGGGGAGACAGTTTGTTGCGAGGCATGCTGCCGGCGGAAAAAAGAGGTTTCTCCAAGGGTCTGCAACACATGGCGGTCGCCGCATTCTTTTTCAGCCTGATGAGCCTGCTGGTTAAAGTGTTGGGGCGACGCCTGCCGGTGCACGAAGTGGTTCTGGTGAGGTCGGCCGTCCTGCTGATCATCACATACGGTGCGCTCCGCCGCAGGCGGATAGATCCATGGGGGAATGACAGGAAACTGCTCCTTCTGCGCGGTCTGCTCGGGTTCCTCGGCGTAAACTGCCTCTACTACGCCCTGATCCACCTTCCATTGGCCGAAGCGACCGTGATCGTTTTCACAAACCCTGTATTCACCTCCCTTATTGCTGCATGGATTCTCGCTGAGTGGATCGGGACCAGGGAAGTCGGGCTGATACTGTTAAGCCTGGCCGGGGTGACGCTGGTCGCCCAGCCTGCGGCGCTGTTCGGCGGCATCGGCACGGGGCTCGACCCGCTCGGCGTGGCGGCAGGTCTCGCATGCGCCATCTTCAGCGCGTCGGCCTGGGTGACTGTCCGTAAGCTGGGCCGGACAGAGCCTGTGATGGTCATCGTTTTCTACTTTGCGCTGGTGGCCTTGGTGGGCTCGATTCCCCTCGTGGTTATCAATTCCATCTCTCCTACGGCTCTGGAATGGGTGCTTCTGATCTTCGTGGGGATCACTACGCACTTCGGGCAGCTCAACCTCACCACAGGCCTCAGGCTCGAGAGGGCCGGAAGAGCCGCATCGATGACCTATCTTCAGATCGTCTTTGCGGCACTCTGGGGGTTGCTCTTCTTTAAAGAGGTCCCAACCATTTTCAGCATCGCGGGTGCTATGTTGATAGTGGGAAGCACATTCGTGCTTGGACGGATGCCCTCAGAACCGTCTATACAGTGAGGTTCCCGAGGCGGAAAAGGGCCGTTGGCGGACGGGAACTATCTGATGACTAGGCCAAGGGTTGGAATAAGCAGCTGTCTCCTGGGCGAGGAGGTACGCTATGATGGCGGCCACAAGAGGAATCCGGTCCTGGCCGATATCCTGTCGGACCAAGTTGAATGGGTGCCCGTCTGCCCAGAGTTCGAGATCGGGATGGATGTTCCACGCGAGCCTGTGAGGCTGGTTGGCGAAAGATCGGCTCCACGCATGATTGGCGAGGAGAGCGGGCGCGACTGGACCGGGAAGATGGAATTGTTCTGCGCAGACCGGGTCGAGGCTCTCTCCAAGCTTGAGATACACGGGTTCGTACTGAAAAGCAGGTCCCCCTCGTGCGGCCTGAAAGTCCCCGTTCACGATGATGAGGGAGTGGAGGCCGGAGAGACTTCCGGGCTCTTCGCCCGGATACTGCGGGAGAAGTTCCCCCTGCTGCCGATCGTTGAAGAGAGTGAGCTGGAGGATAACAAAGCTAGGGAGAGATGGATGAAGAAAGTGCGAACGGCCGCAATTCGACAAACAGCTGAATAGTGTATAGAGAGATAATGCGAGCGAGAAAAGCGATGACGAAAAATAATTGCAGACTTTCCACCCTGCTCCTGCTTGCCGTACTAGTGTCATGTCACGTAGCAAATGTCGGCACCGAGAGTGACGCCGTGCTTGACCGGCAAGGCGTGGCGACGAGGCATAGCGGTGGCTATGGCGAGGAG
>JAGLTZ010000098.1 GCA_023135015.1 Candidatus Latescibacterota bacterium | reverse complement strand
GCGTAATTGCGGAACGGTGTACTAGATAGTCTCAAGCCATCCGTAGGGATCATCGCGCTGCTCCAGCAGGAGCTGCATCAATCCATCGTATAGCTCCATAGTCTTCTTCCCTACTTCCCCGTCGCAGTAGATCATTTTCCGGTCGCGGTATGTCATTGAGATTATTGGTGTGATCACAGCAGCCGTGCCGGAACAGAATGCCTCGTCCCCTTCGAAGATCTCGTCCACGTGCACTTTGCGCTCTTCGACCTTGTAGCCGAATTCGGTACCGGCCAAGTGCAGTATCGACTTCCTGATGATCCCGGGCAGGATAGAGCCGTCCAGCTCGGGAGAAGCCAGCACGTCCCCCTTTATCAGGAAGAAGTTAGCTGCGCCGACTTCCTCTATATACTTTTCCTCCCTGGCGTCCAGATATACTACTTCGCTGAATTCTTCGGTTTTTACCAGCCTTGCCGGGTACATTCCCCCCGCATAGTTGCCTATAGCCTTAACACCGCCAGTGCCGTACTGGGGAGCCCGATGGAAATTCTCCACCACCTTCAGGTGAATACCGGACATCGCTCCCTTGAAGTAGGGGCCGACCGGGGAGACGTAGATCAGGAATGTGTATTCGGGCGCAGGCTTCACACCCAGCACGGGGCCTGAACCGAATACCAGAGGCCGCAGGTAGAGGGCGCCTTTGCCTATGGGCGGTATATATTCCTCGTTGTCCTTGACTACCAGCCGGATCGCGTCCCAGAAGAGTTCTTCCGGGATCTCTGGCATGCAGAGGCGCCGGCATCCCGAGTTGACCCGCTTGGCATTCTCAGAAGGCCGGAAGATACCGATGTTGCCTTTCGACGTGCGGTAGGCCTTCATCCCCTCGAACAGGCCCTGACCGTAATTGAGGACTCCCGCCGCCGGAGAGATCGAAATGTCTCCGTAAGGGATCAGCTCACCGGGCTTCCACTGCCCATCCTCCTTGCAGGTCGTCAGGTATATCGACTTGGTCGGCGTGGCTGAGAAAGTGAGATCGTCCCAGTTCACATCAACCTTTTCTTCCAATTCCGTTGCCATTTTGCGTTCCCTTCAAGGAAGTCAACTCAGATGCCGGAGCCCGGCATGTTGTTGCCACCGTTGCCTCCTAAAGCCTCGCGCATTCCCCTGCTCAGGCTCTCGAGGTGTTTCTGCACTCTGTAGTTTATGGAACCAACGGGGTAGGAACCGTCCTTCTCCGGTTCGCCGGCCGGCCGGCCTGTCAGCAGCTCGATACCCTGGTCGATGTACGAAATGGGGTAGATGTGGAACTGCCCTGCCTCTACTGCCTCGACGATTTCATCCTTCAGCATCAGATTCCGCACATTAGCCTGGGGAATCAGCACTCCCTGCCTGCCCGTGAAACCGAGGAGTTTGCAGGTGTAAAACCAGCCCTCGATTTTCTCGTTCACTCCACCGATGGCCTGTATCTGCCCGAGCTGGTTTACCGATCCCGTCACAGCCAGGTCCTGCCGGAGCGGGACCCGTGCCAGCGCCGAGAGCAGGCAGTAGAGTTCGGTCGAGGAGGCGGAGTCTCCCTCCACGCCGTCGTAAAGCTGCTCGAAGGTGAGGCTGGCTGAAAGGGTGATGGGTGCCTTCCTGGCGTAACGGTGCCCAAAGAAACCCTGCAGGATCATCACGCCCTTGTTGTGTATGTTACCGGCCAGCTGGGTATCCCTGTCGATCTGTACGATGCCCGCTTTGCCGCTGAATATCCTTGCGGTCAGCCTGGAGGGCTTGCCGAATGCATAATCTCCCAGGCTCAGCACGGCTAGGCCGTTGATCTGCCCGGCGACTTCTCCGTCAGTATCCACGAGCAGGGTCCCGTTGGCGATCAACTCGCGCAGGCGTTCTTCTATACGGTTGGAGCGGTAGATCTTCTCCTCGATCGCCTTCTTGACGTGTTCGCCGGTGACGGTATCGGAGCCTTCCTGCCTGGTCCAGTAATCTGATTCACGAAGCAGATCCGCAATCTGGATGAACTGGGTGGAGAGCTTCTCCTGGTCCGCTACGATCCTGCTGCCGAATTCCACGACCCTCGCCATAGCCGTACGATCGAAGGGAAGCAGGTCTTCTTCGCTGGCCCGGGTGGCTATGAAGCTGGCATAGGCCTGAAGGGCTTCTTCGTCCTTGTCCATCAGAAGGCCGAAATCGGCCTTGACCTTGAAGATCTTTCTGAAGTCCTCGTCGTACTGGTAGAGAAGCATCCCCAGCAGGGGGGATCCGACCAGCACCACCTTGATATCGAGCGGGATCGGCTCCGGTTTCAATCCCTGGGTCTGGATGAGCCGGTACTGTTCGTTCATATCCTCCAGTGAGATCTTGCAGTTGCGGATAGCGCGCTTCAACGCATCCCAGCTCATGTTATTACGTAGGAGATCGAGTGCCTGAATGACCAGGTAGCCGCCGTTGGCCCGGTGAAGCGCCCCCGCTTTGATCATGGTGAAGTCGGTCGTCATCGTCCCCATTGTGGAACGGTATTCCAGCCGGCCCACCAGGTTGTAGAAGGAGGGGTTCGTTTCAATGACGACAGGGGCACCCTTGGTATTACAGTTGTCGACGATGACGTTGATCTGGTAGCGGTGAAGGGGGTCGCTAGTCCGCGGCATCTTGAGCCCCGGAATAGGCACCTGCTGCTCCTCCTCGTCCTTGAAGTCATCCAGGTTGGCCAGGATGTCTTCCTTGACCGTTTCCAGATATTCGACAACCTCCTTGTATTCGGAGTATTTCTCCCGCAGTTCATCGATGGCGTTTGACAGGGGAAGGTTGGCGATAATGCGCTCCAGGTTTCCCATTTTCTCCCGGGCCTGTTTTTCCAGTTCCCGGACCTGGCGGGTTATATCGCGCATCACCACCTGCAGGTTTTCCTGCCTTTTCTCGAGATCCTCCTTATCCTCGTCGGAGAGCTCCTCCCAGTCCTGGGAGGACATCGGCTTGCCGTCTCTGATGGGGAGGGTCAGGATCCCGCCGCCAGACTGTTCTACGGCGAAACCCCTTTCTTCCGCCTCTTTCTTGAAGCGGCCGAAGTGTTCGTCACGCTTTTCCTGCAGTTCCTTCAGCAGGTGGGCTCTGCGCTCCTCATACGCCTTTCCCTCAAACGCTTTCCGGATCTCCTCTCTCAGCTCGGTTATGAGGTCGGCCATGTCATTTTTAAGCTGGCAGCCCATTCCAGCAGGTAGGCTGAGGGCGTTCGGAGCATCCGGTTGATCGAAGTTGTGTACGTAGCACCAGTCGTTGGGGATCGGTTTTTCCTTCGCCGCATGTTCTACGGCGATCCGTATGGCGGTATTTCGACCGGTGCCAGGCTCACCTGCGGCATACAGGTTGTAGCCTGCCGCCGTGACACTGATAGCGAACTCGATGGCGCTGGCCGCCCTGGGCTGGCCGATGATGCCGGCGTCGGCTTCCATTTCAGCCGTACTGTCAGACTGGAAGGATGCAGGATCGCAGTAGGCGCGCAATCGGTCGGGAGTCAGTTCAACCGGCTGATCAGGCATTCGAACTTCCTTGGAAGGGTGGGAAACGATCTTCATCGGGGGCTCTGCAGCCGAGGGCAACGTATGAAGGTGGAGAATGAGGGTCAAGGCATATCAGCCGCCGCCCAGCTCACTTAACATCCTCCTCGCACTTTCTCTGTACTCCTCCCGGTTGGTCCATTTGAGAACCTGCTGGAAGGCCATCCGCGCCCTTGACATCTGCTTTGTCTGAACGAAGGCCATGCCGAGGTTGAAGAGCGCTTCGGCATAATCAGGCTTGATGCTGATGGCCCGTTCATACTGGGTTATAGCGCGGCTGACATACCCTTTTGAATACAGGGTATTCCCGAGCCTGTAATATGCCTTCTCGTCCCTCTGGTGGGTGTCGATATAGTGCCTGTAAGCCCTTTCCGCCTCGTCGATGAGGTTCAGCTCGATGAGCGCCAACCCGAGTTCGAAGTTTGCCTCGGTGTATTCCGGATCTGCTCTGTTCGCTCTTCTGAGTGCGGCCGCCGCGAGCTCGTAATCACCCCTCTCCAGGTATACGGTTCCGATGGAGTGTTGAACCGTCGGGTCGGACGGGTCCAGCTGAGCTGCCACTCTCCATAATGTAAGAGCAAGGATAGGGTCTCTGTTGTGCCGGGCTATCATGGCCTGCAGTTTGATGACTTTTACCTCGAGGGGAAGTACTTTTTTCAGGATCGTGACGTTGCGGTTGGCGCCGATCCACAGGCCCTTTTGGACCTGGAGCTCCGCCAGTGCCAGCCGCACATTGTGCATGTCTGGATCCTGCTCCAGCAGGGCCTCATAGCGCAGAATGGCGTCGTCGATCATCCCGCGCTTCTGCTGTATCTGTGCGATCTTCCACCCCACTTCATGGTTTTCGGGATTTTTCTTCTGGGCCTTGAAATATGCGCTGATCGCCCGGGATGCCTGACCCTGGGCCATGAGGCGGTCCCCTTTCTCCTCCAGCTCCTCTGGCGTCAGAGCGCATCCAGCCAGCAGGAGAAGGGAACAGGCGACATATGCTGCAGGGCGGTGGAACGGTCGGCGCCGCCGGTCTATATGGTGGAGATTCTTCCCAGGCATAGAACAAAAAGATAGATCCGGAGAGTCCTCACGCAAAGAGGGCTTAGGAGATTTCCGGGGGTTCTTCCTCCTTCTCTGGAATCGAGAGCATAAGGTGATCGCCATAGTATGGCTCGGTCTCGATCTTTTTAAGCTCGTCCAGAGCCTTCAGCTCATTGTTGATGACATCCACCTGCTCGATGATGCGGCTCAAACCCTGGCTGTTCGGGCCTTCAGGCTCACGCCGTAAGAAGACTTCCGCCTGGCCCCGGATCACCATGAGTGCATTGTTCAGCTTGTGATGGAGCCTGTCCACGACGGCCCCGATAGTATTCAGGCGGTCCTCTTCGGTTAAACTCTCTCTCTGGGCGAGTATTTCGGTGGACGTACACGCCCGGCTCAGGTAGTCATCTGTGGCGGAGGACCTGGGAACAAGGCGCCGGAGCTGGAGGAAGACAAGATAGCCGGCGATCAGCCCCACGAGCAGAAACTCCGCTACAGCGAGGCCGGGTGATGTGGGAGGCTCCAGGCCGGCTGCCGGGCGCACCGCCAGCAGCCATACGGCTCCGATCCCTCCCGCCACAGACGCACCTCCCAGCAGTAGGGTAATAAGACGGGAGATCGGGAGGTGTGGATCCTTACCCGCCTGGAAATCTGCAGATCGCCCGTGCGGTGGCATTCCGGATAGACCAGGCTGGTTCAGTGAGGTCTCGTAAGGCTGGATTCTCTACCGCTTTTCAGCGCACTCCACGTACCTGTAAACGGCGTGTTTTCGTTAATCGGGTTGGGTCCCCCGAATGTGCCGGTTATAGCTCCGAAGTCATTGAATCTGCCGTTCAGGGTGAGGTTAGTGGTGAAATCTATCCAGAGTGCTTCTTCACCGTATGGGGCGCTGTTGAATTCAAACAGAAGGGGGGCGCTGATTAATACATCCCGTCCATTGAGCGTCCCGGTGAATGTGAAGTGCGGTGGATCACCTTTACCACGCCAGCTGTACATGGGTTCGAGATCTCCGCTTCCTGTGATATCATTTCCGCTGATTTCAAAGGTGATGTCAGCCTCCGGTGCGCCCGACAGGTGTCCAGCGTACGATCCTTCGAAAACCATGCCCTTGCCCGGACCTTTGCTGCATCCAATCAATCCGCTCAGAAGGAGAACGGTCGCAAACGTAACCTTTATCCCATACTGCATGAATGAATCACCTCGACTGCTTGTATTACTTCTTTTCTGCTGACCGACAATGAATCCGCATCCGGTGCTCGGAGCAAACTTAGAGCAAGTATGTGCTATATGACAACCCTAATTTATTTCTGTCCGGAAACGGCTCTTTTGCGCAATTTCGGTGTCAATCCGCCGGAGTTGCTCGCCGGCAACAACCGGACTCGCGGTCCACAGAACGGACTCCGGATGGGTACTAATTTGATCCCGAACCCAGTGAGGGCTGGTGAGCAATGACCGTTACCGCAGCTTCTTGAGCTTACTGACTGCGTCACGCTCTCCTACGATCAGAAGCAGGTCTCCTTCTTCCAGCGTGCGGCTTCCCGCGGGGATAACAGCTTCATCCCCGTCGCGAGGCCGGATCATGATGACCTCGACCCCGTAGCGTGAGCGGAGCTCGGATTCACTAAGGGTAAGGCCTGTCAGTGAGCCGGGTACGGTGATCTCCGCCAGCAAGTAGCGATCCCCCAGAGGCACGGTTTCCAGGGCTGCCGCATCCTCGACTCCCCGTCTCATCTCTTCAACCATATCCCGCATAAGAATTTCACGGTTGTAGCGGGCGATGACATCCTGTTGTCGCACGACACCGAGAAGGCGTCCCGATTCCTCACTGTCCACCACCGGCAGTTCGTCCGCATGGCTTCTACCGAATTCCCACATCACGTGGTTCAGGGTTGACTCGGGCGTAACCACCTGAACCTGCGAAGTGGCAACATCCGTTGCTAGAAGCAGATTCCGCAGGTGTTCCTGCTCCGGTATCACCTTCCGGAGATCTACAAGGTCAATTGATCCGGCAAGGGATCCGTCGTCGTTCAGCAGGAAGAATCGGGAATGTGTGGAAGTAGCCAGCAGCGCCATCAAAGAAGGGAGGGAGGCGTCCTTGGAGACCGTGGCGGCTTCGGTTAATGGTACATCCCTGACCGGAATGTTCCTGAGGATGTTTATCTCCCTTCCGCGCGAGAGCATGACACCCCGTTTCTTCAGCTTCTCGGTATAGATCGAGACACTGCTCAGGCGGGTGGCGATAAGGGTGGCCATGGTACAGGACAGCATAAGTGGTAATATGATCCGGTAGTTCGCGGTCAGTTCGAAGAGCATCAGGGCAGCGGTGAGCGGCGCATGGGTGGTGGCGGCTAAAACTGCACCCATTCCGACCATGGCGTAGGCGCCCGAAGTGGCGCTGGAAGCCGGGAACGCCGCATGAACGACCGTGCCGACCGCCCCTCCGAGCATCGCTCCCATGAGCAGCGATGGGGAAAAGATCCCGCCTGACCCACCGGATCCGAGTGTGAGCGAGGTTGCGAGCATCTTGGCCGCAAGTATCAGGAACATGAAACTCCACGGCCACGTGTGCAGCTCGCCGAGCATCGCTTCGACGGTTTCGTATCCGACACCCATCACCTGTGGGATGACCAGGGCCAGAAGTCCCAGCAGAAGTCCGCCGATGGCGGGGCGGAGCCAGTCGGGCACTGGGAGCCGGTCGTCGAACAGGTCGGTCGAGGTGGACAGCATTTTTATAAATAGGATGGCCACTCCGGCTGCAAGCAAACCGAGCACGGCATAAGGGATTAATTCCCAGACACTGACGAACTGGAATCCCCCAGGGGTGATGGCGAACGTGGGATTGTCACCGAAAAAAGACCGGCTGACCGCCGTGGCCATTACCGAGCTGATAACAACAGGCGTGAAGTGGGCGACGCCGAAGTCGCCCAGGATCACTTCGGCCGAGAATATCGCTCCGGCCACTGGAGTGTTGAATGTTGCGCCGATACCGCCGGCGGCACCGGCCGCCACCAGTATCCTCAGGAACTTCGCCGGCAGCCGGCTGATCATACCTATTGTAGACCCAAGTGCTGAACCTATGAGTACAATTGGTCCTTCACGGCCGGCGCTTCCTCCGGAGCCGATAGTAATCGCCGATGCCAGCGCTTTGAGCGGCACCAGCCTGGAGCGCATTCGCCCGTCGCGCAGCGCGACGGCCTCCATGACCTCCGGGACACCATGTCCCTTCACTTCGGAGGCTGCATAACGGATTATCAGTCCCACCAGCAGACCGCCTGCAGCGGGTGCCAGCAGTATAAGCCAGGGGGAGACTGTACCCACCGCCGCCAGCGGGCTTTCCCCCCCTCTCCATATCCATCCTGTGAAGAGATCGACCAGTTTCCGGAATCCGACGGAGGTAAAGCCCGTCAGGACACCGACGATGACCGACAGCGATATCAGCAGCGTCTGCTCGCTCTGTCTCAGCTGACGGAACCGCGACAGAATGATATGCCTTATTGTCGTTATTTTCGGCTGCATTAAACCCATCGTTTCGGCTCTACCTCCCGATCTGATGGCTGATCTTCAGGAAGAGGATGGGGTGAGACTCAGTTTCAAAGGGCCAGACCGGCCCTTCAAATCGGTCACGAGTGTAGGTGATATAT
>JAGLTZ010000097.1 GCA_023135015.1 Candidatus Latescibacterota bacterium | reverse complement strand
TGCCTTGCTGGCCGGACGCCTCGGCACTCTCGATACGTAACCGTAATTACGGAGCGGTGCCTAGTTTCCGTCCGGGAAACCGCATCTGTGCCCATCCGGACGGGCACTACCTGAGGTGTCAATGTTATGAATCCTTTCATCTTTCGTGAATATGATATCCGCGGCATTGCGGATGAGGACCTCACCGACCAGGTGGCATTTAGTATCGGCAGAGCGTTCGGGACAGTACTGAGGCGCGGTGGAGGTACCAGAGTCGCGTTAGGCCGTGATATCAGGCTTTCCAGCCCCCGTCTCCACAGCCAGGTGGGGGAGGGTCTGGTCGCCTGCGGCCTGGAGGTTCTGGACGTGGGAACCATGCCGACGCCTGTGGTCTACTTCGCCGAGGTGAACAGAGATACCGACGGAAGCCTCCAGGTCACAGGGTCGCACAACCCGGCGGAGTACAACGGCTTTAAGATGACGGTACGTGGTGCAGCCACCTACGGGGAGCAGATCCAGGAGATAAAAGAGCTCATTGAAGGAGAGGATTACGAATCGGGCGAGGGACAGCTACAGCAGATATCGCTTATAGATGACTACATCGAGGCGATTACCAGCCGTGTGACGCTGACATCTCCACCCCATATCGTGATCGATGCCGGAAACGGGATAGCGGGCCCGGCGGCGTTGCGGATATTCGAAGAATTGGGCTGTCGGGTCGAAGGGCTCTACTGTGAGCCGGATGGCACATTCCCGAACCACCTCCCCGACCCGACTGTTCCACTATTGATGGAGGACCTGCAAAAGGCGGTTGTTGCAGGCTGTGCGGACCTGGGCATCGGATTCGACGGAGATGGTGACCGTATAGGTGTTGTCGACGCAGGAGGTCGTCTGATCTATGGAGATCAGCTTCTGGCTATCTATGCAAGAGATGTGCTGGAACGGCTGGGCGAGCAGAAGATCCTTTTCGACGTCAAATGCAGCCAGGGGCTTGTGGAGGACATCGAGGCGCACGGCGGTGTGCCCCATATGTGGAAGACCGGTCACTCACTTATTAAGGCGGAGATGAAGCGCTCCGGTGTGCCGATCGCCGGTGAGATGAGTGGTCACATGTTCTTTGAGGAGGGGTGGTTCGGCTTCGACGATGCGCTGTATGCCGCGGCCCGGCTTCTGGGAATCCTCGACCGCTGGGGTCTTCCACTGGCCCGGGCTGTAGATGATATTCCATACTATTATTCCACGCCGGAACTGCGCGTGGGCTGCCCCGACACAGATAAATTCAACGTGGTGAGAGAAGTCACGCGCCGGTTCAAGGAGAGGAAGGATGTGGAGGTCGTCGATATCGACGGGGCACGGGTGATTTTCGACGGGGGATGGGGCCTGGCGCGGGCAAGCAATACTCAACCGGTTATTGTACTGCGATTCGAGGGCTGTACCGAGGAGGTGCTGGAGGAGGTACGCGGGGAATTTGTATCAATGCTTGAGACCTTCGATTCAGTGGACCTCGGGGATCTGAAAGAGGCTGGTGGATCGGCCCACCCATAAGGTGCATTGCCTGAAGGGCTGTATTTAGGTTATTCTATATCGATCTGTACGTTGTTGAACCTCTTCGGTCTTGGTCGAATCAAATGAGTTTGCGTCCGGAAACGGCTCGTTTCCGCATCGCAAACTATATAAAAGGTGCTTCCAGACCTCCTTTAACGGGAGGCGATAAGGGGTGATCAATGTGACGCGACTTTCAGCTCACCGAAGCCGTGCTTACCTGCTTTCGGTTATCGTATTCCTTTCCGCAGCTCCCGGTACGGCCCTGGCACAGGCCCAGCTGGCGAAGGGCCAGGCCGATACGGTGCGGGGGACCATACATATCGTCCAGAAGGGTGATACGCTATGGGAGCTCTCGGCACGCTACCTCAATAATCCGAAGGCGTGGCCCTCGGTATTTGAGGCGAACAGCCAGATCATCGCCAATCCACACTGGATATACCCCGGCCAGCGTATCTGGTTTCCGGCCGGAGGGGGCCCGCCGATAGTGCTCTCATTCGAGGAGGTGTGGCCGGAGAGTCGGATTGACGTGACGCAGGCTGCTCTGGAGGTGGGGCAGCCTGCCCGTGAGGGGGAGCCTTCCGAGCCCGCCGCTGCTCAAGAGACTCCAGTCCCGGAAGAGACCGATACCGGCCAGCTCACTGTAATCGTACGTGCGGTGGAGAAGAAATACTACCCACTGGCATCGACGGTTGCAATTCTGGCCGCCGGCTATATCGGAGATTCGAAAGATTGGCCGCGGGGAAAGATCATCGGCGGCGAGAGCCGAGAAATGAATTTGTCGGTGTACAACCAGGTCTTCCTGGATGTCGGGGAAAGCGATGCAGAAGTCGGTGACATCTACATCGTCGTAGAGCAGGGTCCCAGGGTCAGGCACCCTGAGTGGGGGCACCGGATGGGTCGGAAGATAGAGGTGAAAGGGATAATCCGGATTGTGGATGTAGAGAGACGGACGAGCCAGGGTGTACTGGTGTCCGTCTTCGATGCGGTACACAATAGTGACCGCATCATTCCCGCTCCTGATGTTGACAGCAGGCCGTGGAAGGAATTCGTCCCCGTGCAGGGTGGGCGCAGCGGCTTTGTGGTAGCCAGGGCCAAACCGGAGGGTAACCTCCACCCCTACGATAAGGTGTTTATCGATGGAGGTAGTGAGGAGGGTGTGCGGGTAGGGGATCTATATGTTCTCAGACGTCCGCAGACCGAGCGGGGCAGGCTCCGGTTCTACGAGCAGGAGTTGGGCAGAGCGGTGGTTATCGCTGTGCAGGAAAAGACCGCTACAGTAATGCTTCTCAGCGTGAGCTCTTCCGATATCGCAGCCGGGGAAAAGGTCGAATTGGTTGGACGTTCGGTTTTCGTAGAGTCGACCGGTTCCGGGCAGTAGTTATTAAGTGCATCGCTTCGGTAGCACCAGTAAGCCTCAGGGCGAGCGGTACCCTATGGTCGCCGCCGCCCGTTTTATATAGGGGTAGTATGGATGGGAATCAGCTTGAACCAGAGGCAGCGTGAAGCGGTCGAGTATCTCGATTCGCCGCTTCTGGTTGTAGCGGGCGCCGGGAGCGGTAAAACACGCGTTCTTACCGCGAAGGTCGCCTACCTGCTAGATAAGGTGGGGTTGAGCCCTTACGGCATACTGGCGGTAACCTTCACTAACAAGGCGGCCGGCGAGATGATCGGCCGGGTCAGGGAACTGGTGGGGCCTCTGGGTGAGGGGGTCAGCACGGGTACTTTCCACTCCTTCTGCGCCAGGCTCCTGCGCCGGCATGCTGAACGGATAGGCTACCTTTCGAATTTCTCGATATACGACGAAGGCGATCAGACTACGCTTCTTCGCAGGGTGATAGAGGAGATGGATCTGCCCGAAAGGACGTTTCCACCCCGGATGGTTCGATCCGTGATCAGCAGGGCGAGAAACATGAGCGTCGGAGAGATCGGGGCTGAAACCTTTGGTGACTCGGGCAACGAGAAGGGGATCTACGACATATACAATGCGTACCGGCGGGCCCTCAAGGAGCGGAATGCGATGGACTTTGACGATCTGCTCCTCAACGCCGTTTACCTGCTCGAAAACACTCCAGATGTGACCGAACACTACCAGGAGCGGTTCCGCTATCTGCTGGTAGATGAATACCAGGATACGAACAGCCCCCAGTACCGCCTGGTCAAAATACTCTCGGCACGGCACAGGGGGCTCTGTGTAGTGGGTGATCCGGACCAGAGCATCTACAGCTGGCGCGGGGCCGATATAACGAACATCCTCAATTTTGAAAAGGACTATCCGGATGCCCGGGTGGTGGTCCTGGATCAGAATTACCGCTCCACACAGAATATCCTCTCGGCCGCCACCGCGCTCATCGACCACAACAGAGGCCGCCACAAGAAGACGCTCTGGAGCGAACTTGGAGAGGGTGCGCTCGTGCACGATCTGGTCTTTATGAGCGACGAAGAGGAGGCCCGCGGAATCGCCCGCATTATCCAGGCCAAGCGACGGCAGGAGGGGCGCGGCGCCAGGGACTTCGTACTACTCTATCGGACCAACTGGCAGTCACGGGTACTCGAGCGTGCAATGAGCGGCGCGGAGCTGAACTATACAATAGTAGGAGGCTTCCGGTTCTATGAGCGGGCGGAGGTGAAGGATGCCCTTGCGTATCTCCGCTACCTTGTAAACCCTCTGGATACAGTCAGCCTCATACGGGCGCTCCGCACCCCGAAGCGCGGAATTGGTGAGGTTACCGCCGGCCGGATTGTTGAGTTCCTCAAGAACTGGAACGGCGATCCCCTGGAGGGTCTGGAAGCATCAGCCGATCAGGTCGGCCGAGCTGAATCTCCTCTCCGCTCGTTTGCCTCGACCATGAAAAAATACAGTGTGGGCATCACGGAGAGGGAGATAGGTTCGCTTGCCCACGACCTGCTCGAGGAGGTCGGCTATTTCGACATGCTGATCTCGGAGGGTACGATAGAGGCCGAATCGAGAATGGACAACCTGGGTGAGTTGATCTCCGCGATGGAGGAATTTGCACAGGAGTACGGTGAGGAGGCCGATCTCAACCGTTTTCTGGCAGAGGTAAGCCTGCTGGCTGAAGTCGATGAATGGGAGGATGAGGGGGAAGCCGTCACCCTGATGACGCTGCATTCGGCAAAGGGGCTGGAATACCCGATAGTCTTCATAACCGGCATGGAGGAAGAGCTGTGTCCTCTGCTGCGCTCACCTGAGGATGCTGATGCACTGGAGGAGGAGCGCCGGTTATGTTACGTTGGAATGACGAGAGCGAGGGAGGAACTCTACTTCACACGTGCCAGACGCAGGCGGCGATGGGGAAATGTTAAGGAGAGACTGCCAAGCCGGTTCCTGGGCGAGATCCCTCCTCATCTGCTGAATATGGTCGACCAGCTGCGCCTGGTTTCGCACGGCATAGGTGATGGGGTTTCCCGCCGGCGTGAAGGTGACTTCGATGAGGTGGATAGTGGGGGCGTCATGCCCGATTATGAGGATGAGAATCAGGACGTATCGGGCTCGTATCAGGTCGGCCAGGCTGTCGAACACCCTACTCTCGGGCGCGGCCGGATACTGGAGGTCTCAGGCAGGGGAGAGAAGACAAGGCTTATTGTCGCCTTCGGTGAGGCCGGAACCAGGCGCTTGATGGCCAGGTACTCGAAGCTGCGGGTAACGGAATGGAACTGACCTGATGTGCTCTGTGCACGTTGGCAGGGAGGAACACAGTGTGTTGGGTGTAATACCGGCGAGGTTCGCCAGCAGCCGCATGCCGGGGAAACCTCTGGCGCTTATAAACGATGTTCCGATGGTGGAATGGGTTGCCAGGGGGGCCAGTGAATCCGAGAGGATGGATGAGCTGATCATCGCCACCGATGACGAACGTGTACGGGATGCGGTCGAGTCGTGCGGACGCCATGCGGTGATGACAAGTCCGACGTTACAAACGGGCACTGATCGCGTTGCCATTGTTGCTGCGCGGTTTGATTACGATCTTGTGATCAACATCCAGGGAGATGAACCCCTGATCAAGGGGCCCATGATCGATGCACTGGCCGAAGCACTCGCGTCCGACGATTCTGTGCCCATGGCGACTCTGGGACACCCGATTAGTGAAGAGGAAGCGACCGATCCGAACGCAGTGAAGGTTGTAACGGACATGCGTGGCAGGGCGCTCTACTTCAGCCGTGCAAAGATCCCGTTTATCCGCCGAACACCCCATGAGGGGGCGCAGAATTACTTCAAGCATGTCGGGATCTACGGTTACCGCCGGGATTTCCTCCTGAAGTTCGCAGCACTGCCCCCATCCCCGCTGGAGAGGGCAGAGGGGCTGGAGCAGCTTCGTGCGCTTGAATACGGCTTTCCAATCCGTGTTGTCGAAACGCCGTACCGGGTCGTGGGCGTTGATATACATGAGGACCTGGAGAGAGTGAGAGAGGAATTAGACCGTTGATCCAGAGGAGTCTTCAAGTATGAGCAGTTCATCGCGGCCGATAAAGCACATCTTCGTCACTGGTGGTGTGGTCTCTTCTCTGGGGAAGGGGGTAGCCTCCGCATCGCTCGGAGCCCTTCTGAAGGCGCGCGGTCTCGATGTCACGATCCTGAAGTTAGACCCCTACATCAACGTGGATCCCGGAACGATGAACCCCTTTCAGCACGGCGAGGTGTTCGTCACCGACGACGGTGCGGAAACCGATCTCGATCTGGGTCACTACGAGAGGTTCCTCGACCTGAACATGTCCGGCAGGAACAATGCCACAACCGGGCAGATCTACGAGGCTGTTATCCAGAATGAGCGGCGTGGAGACTACCTGGGGGGTACGGTTCAGGTCATTCCTCACATTACAAATGAAATAAAGGATTGCATTCGAAAACTGGCAGAAGACAGCTCCGAGTATAATGTTATCATAACAGAGATAGGCGGTACCGTCGGCGATATCGAGAGTCTCCCTTTCCTTGAGGCGATCCGCCAGTTCCGCCTTGAGGAGGGACGGGAG
>JAGLTZ010000096.1 GCA_023135015.1 Candidatus Latescibacterota bacterium | reverse complement strand
CAGCGGTCTTGAAAACCGCCGGGCGCAAGCCCTTCGGGGTTCGAGTCCCCGGCCCTCCGCCATTGTTTTCCTCCCGCGGAGAACCTCTGGATCTGCCCTATTCAGGAACCGCCGCGATAGCATCCATTTCCACCTTGAAACCGTAGTGCAGCTCCCTGGTCGGAACGATAGCACGGGCGGGCTTGTGATCTCCCATGAATTCGGCGTAGACAGTATTAACCTGATCCCACTGTCCGATATCGGAGACGTACACAGTGACCTTCAGGAGGTTTTCGATGTCGCTTCCGGCTGCTTCGAGGATAGCCTTCACATTTCTCAATACCGCTTCGGTCTGTTCTTCGATCGAACCCAGGATCTTCCCTCCTGTACTCGGATCTATGGGAAGCTGCCCTGATATAAAAATAAATCCGCCGTGGATCGTGGCCTGGGAATAGTGGCCTCCTGGCTTTGTGGCATCTGGCGTGAGGATGATTTCCACGTCTGGTCTCTCCTTTATCCTTGCAGCTGGGCCTGTTCTATTTTCGCCCACGAGTCCCGGAGAGATACCGTGCGGTTGAATACCGGCTTGCCGGGCTTTGAGTCGGCAGAATCGACAACAAAGTAACCCTTCCTCTCGAACTGGTACGGCAGTCCGGGCTCGGCATCCGCCAGGCTGGGTTCGACACGGCAGTCTTCAAGGACCTCGAGGGAGGAGGGGTTGAGGTAGTCGATGAAGTCCTTGCCCTCCTCGACATCATTGGGGTTCTCCCGGGTGAACAGGTGATCGTTGAGACGCACTTCGGCTTTCAGAGCGTGTGCCGCCGAAACCCAATGCAGGGTTCCCCTGACTTTGCGCCCGTCGGGTGCGGTTCCCCCCTTGGTCGCCGGGTCATATGTGCAGCGGAGTTCCACGACTTCGCCGGTATCTGGATCCTTGATTACATCGGTGCAGGTAATCATATAGGCAAAGCGCAGGCGCACTTCGCGATCTGGGGCGAGGCGGTAAAATTTCTTTGGAGGCTCTTCCCGGAAGTCGTCCCGCTCGATATAGATCTCCCGGGAGAATGGAACCATCCGCGTGCCCATCTCCGGGTTGTCCGGGTGGTTGGGAAATTCGAACTCCTCCACCTGGTCCTCCGGATAGTTCTCAATGACGACTTTCAGGGGTTTGAGGACACCCATTACCCTTGGTGCGCGTTTCTCCAGGTCCTCACGCTGGCAGAACTCAAGCAATTTGATGTCTACAATACTGTTGGTCTTGGCTACACCGATACGTTCACAGAAGTTGCGGATTGCTTCGGGTGTGTACCCGCGTCGGCGAAGCCCGACAATGGTGGGCATGCGCGGGTCGTCCCAGCCGGAGACGTGTCCTTCGTTGACTAGCATGAGGAGCCTGCGCTTGCTCAACACCGTGTGGCTTATATCAAGACGGGCGAACTCGAACTGATGCGGGGGGTCCTCCAGTTCCAGTGCCTGAACGTACCAGTCGTATAGCGGCCTGTGGTTCTCAAACTCCAGCGTGCAGATAGAGTGGGTGATTCCCTCTATGGCATCCGATTGGCCGTGGGCCCAGTCGTAGGTGGCGTAGATACACCAGTCGTCGCCCGTGCGGTGGTGGCTCTCGTGGCGGATTCTGTACATGACAGGGTCGCGCAGGTTTATGTTCGGTGAGGTCATATCGATCTTGGCACGGAGCACGTGGGTGCCATCTTCGAACTCACCTGCCCGCATGCGCCTGAACAGGTCCAGGTTTTCCTCCACCGGCCGGTCGCGGTAGGGACTCTCCCTGCCGGACTCATTCCACCTTCCGCGGTGTTCGCTGATCTCCTCTGCAGTCAGGCTGTCCACGTAAGCCACGCCCTTTTCGATGAGCTTTTCAGCCCACTCGTAGAGCTGTTCGAAGTAATCTGAGGCGTAGCGTACCTGGCCGTTCCATTCGAAGCCGAGCCATCGGACATCATCTTTGATCGACTCGACGTATTCAGTCTCTTCTGTACTGGGATTGGTGTCGTCGAACCGCAGGTTGCATGTGCCCCCGTACTGCCCGGCGATACCGAAGTTCAGGCAGATCGATTTGGCGTGCCCGATGTGCAGGTAGCCATTGGGCTCGGGGGGGAACCGGGTCGCAACCCTGCCGCCGTGCCTGTCGGCAGCCAGGTCCTCCTCGATAATCATGCGGATGAAATCGGTCTGGGCCATTCTTGCCACTCCGTTGGAACAGAGAGGCCGTCCGGGACGGCCATGTTTCAGTGAGGCATGATGCGAGAAGGACCGGCCAGTTTCAAGGGGGGAATGACATGTCTGTCATGCTCACCTCAGGCTTCCTTTAGACCATCTAAAAAAGTGAAACATATTTGTTCTTTAGAACGTCTAAAGGTATAAAGATCTAAGATCTAAAGATCTGAAGGAGGTATGCGTTGTCCGAATCGAAATCCGATCTACTGCTGGGGACGCTGGACATGATGGTGCTGAAGACACTTGCCCAGGAACCACAGCATGGCTGGGGGCTTTCTGTCCGTATCGAGCAAATCACACAGGGAGTCTTCCAGATCAACCAGGGATCGCTCTACCCGGCGCTCCAACGGCTGAAGCGGAAGGGCTGGATTACGTCTGAATGGCGCCGGTCCGAGAACAACCGACGGGCAATGTATTACGAGCTGACCAGCGCCGGCCGGAAACAACTTGCCAGAGAAGTCGAGCGGTGGGAGAAAGTCTCTTCCGCGGTCAACCGTGTTATCCGTCTTTCATGGCAGGAGGGATGACAGAATGGCCTGGTGGTTAAGTTTCCGGCAGCGGCTTAGGGCCCTACTTCACAGGAGAGAAGTGGAGCTAGAGATGGAAGAAGAACTCCAGTTCCACCTCGAACAGGCGATAGAGCGGAACCTGGCCCGCGGCATGGATCCGGTGGAGGCGCGCCGGTCTGCGCACCGGGACTTCGGAGGCGTGGAGCGCAGGAAGGAACAGATGCGCGACGAACAGGGGGTGCGCTTGTTAATCGATTTCATGCAGAACCTGCGATACGCCTTCCGCCACCTGCGCGCGAGCCCCGGGTTCACCGCGGTCGCGGTGGTGGTAATGGCCCTCGGCATTGGGGCTACCACAGCCATCTTTAGCATCGTCAACTCGATGCTGTTCCAGCCGATATACTGCGAGAACCCCTCCGAGGTCATCCGGATCTACACGAACGATCCTGAGACCGGAAGACCGCGCTGGAACTCCTATCCCGACTTCCAGGACATGAAGAACGGCACCGATCTCTTCACAGCGATCGCCGCCACCAGCGACATCTTCCCTTTCAGTCTCGTTACCGAGGAGGGCGCGGAGACCGTACTGAGTGACGTCTTCTCATCCGACCTCTTCCCGGCCCTGGGAATCAGGCCGCTGCTTGGCCGCCCGTTCGTGGCAGAGGAGGACGTGCCGGGGGTCGCTGGGCCGGTGGTGATGGTGTGCCATTCAGCCTGGAAAGAGCGCCACGGCAGCGATCCGGACATCGTCGGCAAGGCCATAAGGCTCAATGGATATCCGGTCACCGTGGTAGGGGTTGGGCCGCCGGGTTTCAAAGGTGTATACGTCGGGGTCGTAACCGAATACTGGGTGTCGTGGGGGACCTCCGCCCTGATAAACGCTCCCTATACAGACCTGGGGGATCGGGACGAGCGTGAGTGCAATATCATCGCACGTCTGAAGCCGGGCGTGAGTATCGAGCAGGCGCGGTCCGCCCTGAACGTTATGGCTGCGGGACTGGCGGAGAAGTATCCGGAGACGAACGCCGACATGAGCCTGACCGTGCTGAGCGCCAGCGAGGTCCGGATGGACCCCATGTTTGACCGGGTTCTATACCCCCTGTCAGGCTTCCTGATGACGGTGGTTGTGCTCGTCCTGCTGGTCGCCTGTTGGAACCTGGCCGGTTTCCTGCTGATGCGCGCGACTTCCCGGCGGAAGGAGATAACAATCCGCATCGCCCTGGGTGCCAGCAGAGGCAGGGTGATCACCCAGCTCCTGACCGAGAATGTACTCCTCGGACTCATGGGAGGTGTTTTCGGGCTCGTGGTCGCCTTCGGGATCGCCAGTGCCGTCGCCTCCTACAAGCTGCCGATCCCTTTCTCACTGTCGGTGGATTTCAGTATCGACGGCACCGTCCTGGCATTCGCTATGCTACTTTCGATAGCGACCGGAGTCCTTATCGGTCTGGTCCCGGCGCTCCAGTCCTCCAGGCCCGATATCGTGGCCGCTCTCAAGGACAGCGCCCCCTCGGCCACCATGGGACGGCAGCGCTTTACCCTGCGGAACATCTTCATTGTAGCCCAGTTCACAGTATCGATGGTGCTGCTCATAGGGGCCGCGCTCTTCATCAGGAGCCTCGGGTATCGGCGCAACATCGACCTGGGATTCGAATCGGATCAGCGGGCAATTACGGCGATAGATGTGGCGCTGGGGGGGTACACGGATGAAGAGTCGGCCCGCGCCTTCCTCGAGCGCTACCGGGCGAGGATCCTCACTCACCCTGAGATCGAGAGTGTAGCGCTGACCAGCAGGATACCATTCGGGCTCTTCAACGCTGGTGCGCAAATCCGCGCCCGCGTGCCCGAGACGGATATCGGGGAGGAAGAAAACACGCCGGAGGTGCATTACGCAGCGGTTTCCCCGGAGTACTTCGCGACCATGGGGATCCCTCTGGTCCGCGGCAGCACGTTCTCACCGGCGGATGCGGGCACGCCGCTCAGAGAAGTTATTGTCAGCGAGGAAATGGCACGACGCTTCTGGAGTGGTACCGACGCTATCGGGCAGTCGCTCATGGTGGGAAGCGACAGCGATGTGAAGTACGCTAATGTAGTGGGGGTAGCCGGCAATGCGAAAATCACATCTCTCAGGGATGAGCCGCAGCCCTTTCTATATCTCCCCTTCGCCGGGCAATACACGATGACTACCGTCCTGGTCGCACAAACCTACGGCAGTCCGGCGGGACTACCGGAACTGTTCCGTCGTGAGCTGCAGAGCCTCGACAGCAGTGTTCCCGTGTTCGATGCCAGGACGATGTCCGAGCACCTGGACATCGCGTTCTTCCTGGACCGCACGGCGGCCCTCTACCTGTCTGTGTTCGGGATACTGGCGATGTTGCTGGCAAGTGTCGGGCTGTACGGAACCGTCGCCTTCTCCGTCACGCTCCGGACGCGGGAGTTAGGTATCCGCATGGCGTTAGGAGCGGATAAAAGGCAGGTGATAAGGATGGTCCTGCGGCAGGGCATGCGGCTCGTGACGGTCGGCATCGTGATCGGACTCATCATCTCATGCCTCGTCATGCAGGTCCTTTCCCGGCTCCTGACGGGTGTCTCGCCGATAGACCCGATCGCATTTGCATCTGTTGTGCTGGTGCTCGGGACCGTCACGGTCCTGGCGAGCTATGTGCCGGCGCTACGTGCCGCCGGCATGGATCCGATGGTGACACTCCGGTATGAATGACCGCTATGAGGCTCCTGCTATTTAAAAAATCCTTTCACATATATTGAGGCCCAACATAGAATACCTGATAAGTAAAACGGCCTTCCCTCACCTATAAAAACAGAGGGACCACCCGAAACAGGGAACATCGTCTCATGTTCAGATCAGGAAGTTTTCGGACCAGATCGCCGCAGATGGTCTCTCTATTCGTTCTATCCTGTATCGCAGTGCTGTTTTCCGCCTGTTCCGGCGGATCGTGGGAATCGAGTGAGCTCGAAGTGGCAGAAGGATACCAGGC
>JAGLTZ010000095.1 GCA_023135015.1 Candidatus Latescibacterota bacterium | reverse complement strand
ACCGGTTCCCTCTTCTACCTGGATGCGAATAATAACGAGGACCTTACCGATGACGGTGACGGGCAGTGGGACCGTGTCACCGAACGTAACAATATGGTGACCAAAACTCTGATGGTGCCTTATGAGATCGATGGGGAAATCACCGAGATACCGCTGCGGTTCTTCTACTACTTCTTCAATGGCGAGGATCCGACACAGCGCGGTGTTCTGTACGCCCGCGATTTCGCACGGGTGGGAGAGGTCAAAATCGCCGGAAAGATCTACAAGGTTGGAATCACCGAAAACGACAACGACGGTATCTTCAACATGCGTGAGGCGGGAGCCGACACCGTCAATCCCTTCCTGATAAGCATGACCATCGACCTGGACGGGGATGGTGAGCTTCTGACAGGTTCCGATTCTCCGGAACACTTCAGATTGAACGAATCCTTCAACGCCGGGGGAAAGAGCTACGTCATCGACGACGTATCGCCAATGGGTGATTTCGTCACCTTCCAGCTCTCAGATGTCGAGGTTGAGCCGAAGATCTACATAGCGATCGGGTACGAGGCTCCAGATTTCAGTCAGGAGGACTGCCGTGGAAACGTGATAAACCTGCACGAGTTTCTGGGGGAGCACAAAGTCGTCCTCCTCGATTTCTGGGCTATCTGGTGCGGGCCCTGTATCACAGAGATCCCGAACGTCAGGGCCGTTTATGAGGAATACAGCGGACGGGGATTCGGGATTCTTGGTATCAGCCTGGACAAAGCCCCGGATCCCGAAAACCCGAATGAGGCGGAGAAGACCCGCGAGCAGGTACGGGAGTTCATGGATGAGAATGGAATGCCCTGGCCGAGTACCTACGACGGCCTCTATTGGGAGAATGCGGTCTCGAACCAGTATCGAATAAGAGCGATCCCGACCACGCTGCTTCTGGACGGCGAGGGCATGATAAGGTTCATGAACTTGAGAGGTGAGCGCCTGGAGGAGGCTGTTCGGGAGCTGATTGAGGAGGCCGAGAAGAAGTAGCGGGCTGTTCCTGTATGGGATCGGCTGTGTCATTGCACGAGGGTGTGATATTCTGGCCGGTGAAAGAGGAGGCACCATGAAAAGAGTATATCCCCTGCTGATGATTCTCCTCCTGCCCTGTTCAATGGCATCCGCGCAGGAGGAACTGGCGGTCCCGGCTGAAGTAACCGCGCTTGTGGACCAGGCGATTTCACTGGTTCGCAGCAACATTCCAAGGCGTGTACAGACACCTGTTACGGTTGCTGTGGCAGGTTTGCAGACCGAAGGCAGGGAAACCCAGCTGGGTGAACTCTTTGCCATGATCATGACGACCCGGCTGGCCAATGAGCGGGATTCCCGGATTAAAGTTCTGGCAGGTCAGCATCTGGAGGCACTCAGGCGTTCAGGTCTGTTCCCGCCCGGTGAACTTCCTACTGAAAGCAGGCTTACTCCGGACTATATCGTCAACGGCAAGCTCTACGTTGCTGAGGGGACACTGTTTGCGGCTGTGCAGTTGATACAACTGCCCGAGTTCGTTGTGTCGGGTGGGATCGAACTCTCTTTCCCTCTCTCCGATGCTGCGAGGGTGCTGCTGCGTCCCAGTACTGTCGCCGTGGAGGAGGGATGGGATCCGTATGAACCCGACAGCCTCGATCAGCCCAGAAGGCTGATGCCTGGAGAATCTTTAAGCGGACACACCATCATGCCGGCAGGAGATGAGGACTGGTTCCTGCTGGCCTTGGATGATTTCGACGGTACCGGTTTCATGAGTGTCTATACCATGGGCTCTACAGATACCTATATCGAAGTCTATGGACCCGACCATCAGCACACACTCCTCACGGAAAATGATGACAGTGAAGACAGTAACGCACGAGTCAGTTTCGCTGTCGAGATCGGGCAACACTTCTGGATCAAGGTGAGGGGATACGATGAAAGCACGACTGGTTCCTATACCATCGCCTCCCATATCGAGACGTACGGTGAGGACACTTACGAACCTAACGATCGGATGGAAGACGCCAGCACTCTGGCTGTAGATGGCCAGTGGCAAACCAGCCTGCTGATGCCTGTCGGGGATGTGGACTGGTATTTCATCGACGTGCCGTACCCGGGAGGTCAGAACGCTCTTTTAATCGTGGAAACCGGTGGTGAGATGGATACCTACCTGGACCTGTTCGATGAAGACGGATCCCAGCTTATGAGTGATGATGACGGCGGTTCTGATGCCAATGCACGGATCAATCTGCTGATAGAGAGTGCCGGCAGGTACTACGTGCGGGTTAGACACTACGATGACAGTGGCTCTGGTCCCTACAGAATCCTCTCCAGGATCGATCGGGTGATATTCGACGAGTTCGAGCCCAATAACAGTATAGAGAACGCAACGCCCATCGCCGTAGACGAGGAGGAGCAGAGACACACCTTTGTCCCGGGTGAGGATGTTGACTGGTTCAGGTTCTCAATCTCATCAGGTGGTACGGTTACTATCGAAACGGGTGGAGACTCGGATACCGTCATGACTCTGTTCGATCGTGATGAGAACCTTATCGCAGAGGATGATGACGGGGGTATGGCTGGGAATGCGAGAATAGAAAGGTTTCTGCAACCGGGGACTTACTTTGTAAGGATCACCCAGTTTGATGACAACCCCCTGGCTGGGGCTGAGTATACGGTACACATCACGTCGCGGTAATCCGGCCCTCCTTCATAAAGAGCTGCCACGAATCAGTGGCAGCCTACGCGACGAGCCGCCAGACTCGATCCAGTCAAGGTGATGCGAAATAACAGGAATATTGACTGACTTGACCTTCGGCTTCAATTCCGGAGTCACAACTCTTGTTTCCAGGCACTTCATTACTTATCATGCGATGCAATCAGAGCCATGCCGCCACACTGCAAAAGGAAACACACTATGCAATTCAAGGAAGTCAAGATTCCAGAAGGCGATCTCACCGAATACCGTGACGGTAAGCTGGTCATCGGCGATCATCCAATCATCGGCGTCCTGCGCGGAGATGGGATCGGCCTGGACATTACCCCGGCGATGATAAATGTGGTGGAAGCGGCCGTCGATAAGGCGTACGGCGGCGACCGCGGCATCGTCTGGTGCCCGCTTTATGCAGGTCTCGAGGGGCTGCATCACTACGGTAGCGAGTTCCCGGAAGAGACGGTCGAAGCCATCCGCTATCTCAGGCTAGCCATCAAGGGTCCTTTCACGACCCCGATCGGTGAGGAAACCCACGTCTGCCTGTACTGCGCCCACCAACAGTACCACACCGGCACATGTGACAAGTGCGGAAAGGATGACGGCGTCTGTGAGAGGTTCCGCTCCATAAACGTCCGCTTCCGACAGCACCTGGACCTGTTTGCCTGCGTGCGTCCCATCCGCTACTTCGAAGGCGTGCCGTCGCCCAACAAGTACGCCGACAAGGTGAACTTCATCCTCTTCCGAGAGAACACGGAGGATGTCTACGCAGGTCACGACTTTGAAGCCGGCAGCGACACGGCCAAGGCGATCATCGATGTTATCAAGGAAAAAACCGGGCGCGATATCCGACCGGACTCGGGGATCGGAGTAAAGCCCATTTCCGTCTTCGGTACCCAGCGCATCGCGCGCATGGCTCTACAGTGGGCGGTCGACCACAAGCTTCCTTCGGTGACCATTGTTCACAAGGGGAACATCATGAAATTCACCGAAGGGTCCTTCACCAAGTGGAGCTATGAGCTGGCTGAGAAGGAATTCAGCGATGCAATAGTCACAGAGAAGAAGCTCTGGGATGAGATGGACGGCAATATGCCCGAGGGCAGGCTCCTCTTGAAGGACCGTATAGCCGACTCCATTTTCCAGCAGATCCAGACCCGGCCCGACGAGTACAGCGTTTTCGTGTTGCCTAACCTCAACGGCGACTACCTTTCCGACGCCGCTATAGCGCTCGTGGGCGGTCTGGGACTCGGCCCTGGCGCGAACATGTCTGACGAGGTGGCGCTCTTCGAGGCTACCCACGGTACCGCGCCCAAGTATACCGGGATGGACAAGGTGAACCCGGGCTCGCTCATCCTCTCAGCGGTGATGATGCTCAACCACATGGAGTGGACCGAGGCCGCCGATATGATCATTGGTGGAATGGGGCAGGCCATTGTAGATGGTCACGTCACCTATGACCTCGAGCGATTGATGAAGCGGGAGGGACGGGAGGATGTGACCAAGGTGTCGTGCTCCGGATTCGGGGAGGCGATTATCGAGCGGATGTAGAGCTCGGAACAGCTCTGGCTGAAGGTAGTCTATGAAATATTCTAATATGGGTAAGGCCCTGCGACACCTCTGCCTGGTACAGGCTTTCCTTGTCAGCGCACTGTTCCTGAATAGTGGCCCGGCGCCCGCCGCGGCAACGGCTGCTGGAGGAGGTGTCGAGACGATGAAGCAAGCTGAGGACAACTCGCTGAGAATCACGATTATTTACGATAATTACGCCTTCGATCAGAGAATGGAGACCGAATGGGGGTTCGCGGCACTCATCGAGTATGGTGGTGAGAAAGTCCTGTTTGACACCGGTGGGGATGGTCGGAGACTCCTGGGTAATGCCGAACGCCTTGGGATCGATCTGAGCCATATCAGGCATGTGGTTCTATCACACATTCACTTCGATCATACAGGTGGATTGGAAGGCTTTCTCTCCCAGGTCGCTGAGGGGGTTCGGCCCCGGGTCTACACCCTCCCTTCATTCCCCACTGATTTCGGGAGCAGGGTCGGCAGTCGGGCCGAAATCGTTGAGGTGAAACCATTCCAGCTTGTGGCAGGCGCCATATTCACCACCGGAGAGATAATAGGTGTGGTGAACGAGCAGGTGCTGGTTATCACGACGGATAGGGGTTTGGTGGTTGTGACCGGCTGCGCTCACCCGGGTATAGTGGAAATCGTCGAGAAGGTGAAGGAACACTTCGGCGAAGACATCCATCTGGTGATCGGTGGTTTTCATCTCAGAGGCAAGCCGGAAGCCGAACTTAGAAGCATTGTGGCTGATTTCCGCAGGCTGGGCGTAAGGAAGGTCTCCCCTACCCACTGTACGGGGGATGAGGCGATTTCGATGTTTATGGAGGAGTACGGGGAAGACTACGTCCGGGGCGGGGCGGGCCGGATCATAATTGTCGAACCTCATCACGAAATTGTTCCTGGATTGAAATAACTTTGTCCATGTTGTTGAAGAAGATGTCGACGAGCAAGGGATCCAGATGCTCTCCCATCTTTTCGCGCAGGATGTCACAGGCTGTCTCATTTGAAAGAGCTTCTTTATACGGCCGTTTCGTCGTGATCGCGTCGAAGACATCGGCTACTGCGCATATACGTCCCATAATCGGGATAGATTCGCTGGCTAACCCTTGCGGATAACCGCTGCCGTCCCACTTTTCATGATGCGTGAAAGCGATTATTTCTCCTGCTTTCAGAAGTTCGGAATCGGAACCGCCGAGGATACGTGACCCGAATGTGGTGTGCTGTTTCATTATCTCCCACTCATCAGGATCGAGCTTGCCGGGTTTTAACAGGATATCGTCGTCTACACCTATCTTTCCTACATCGTGCATGGGGCTCGCATACAAGATTACTTCTACCTCATGCGGCTCCAGGTTGGAGGCTTTCGCAAGCAGCTCGCAATACCGGCTTACACGATGAATGTGCGTGGCCGTCGTTGTGTCTTTGAATTCAGCCGCTACGGCCAGCCGATGGATAGTCTCCAGGTAGGCCCTGTAAATGGTCCTCCGTGCATCAGCTATTTCATCAAGAGTCTCGCG
>JAGLTZ010000094.1 GCA_023135015.1 Candidatus Latescibacterota bacterium | reverse complement strand
CTGATCTCGTCGTGTTGCTCCTTTATTTGTAGCTGCGAGGTAGTACGAACCCGGAGTTCTGTCATATCCACAGGCTTTGAGATAAAGTCGTTCGCCCCTGCCTCTACAGCCCGCAACCTGTCTTCTTTTCCAGTCAAGCCGGTCACCATTATAATCGGCAGATCGTGTGGTGAAGCTCCTTCCCGTATCCGACGCGCAAGTTCGAATCCGTCCATCCCCGGCATTTCAACATCCAACATAACCAGGTCGAAATCCAGCTTGAGCAGGGCCAGTGCACCCTCGCCGTCCTCAGCTTCCTCCACCTCATATCCTAAAGACGTCAACATCTCCGCCATAATCTGACGGATACTGTCTTCATCGTCCACAATGAGGATTCGTTTGCTCATTATCCTGACTTCCTTCCTCAGATTCCCAGTGTGACTATATCAGGAGACTCACAACAACATAACAATTCTTAGCCGCTTTCTGCCCGGCCTCCTTTTCGGCCAGCCAACGCTGGTACTTCTTCCAGCCGGGGCAGATCTTCGTGTGCAGCCGCCAGATGAAGCCGATGAAGGATTTCGGCCGCGCCTTATACATGATGCTAAAAGGTCGTCCCCAGCATTACACCGAACCGTGTAGGCCCCATGACGTGACTGCCCCCGACGTTGTCCCATGTCCAGCCATCCAGGAAGAGGTTTTCTATCTTTGGATAGGCTACCGGGGAGGCGAGGTCAACGAAGGGTGTCAGAATCACATACTTGCGCTTCTCTTTGCGACCGGAGATGGGGATTCTCAGGTCTATCCCTCCCATGTAGGTGATGCCGGTGGCTACACCCTTATCACTTCCGTAGGAGCGGTCACGCGCCGTGTTCGCGAAGTCAACCGTCCATAGATAGATCCCTGCTGAGATACCAACCCATGGCACGAATGTGCCGCTGTTTGGGGGAGCGAGCTTCGCACCCAGCCTGAATCCGGCGGTATCCATGAACATATGAACGTCGTAGTCTGTGTCAGCGAAGCTGATGGAATGCGACTCATAGCCGCTCTGTTCGAATACCCAGAGTCCGTTTCCCACGCCGTGCGCCCTGGCGAGCAGCTTGCGCTGAATGTTCCCGGCCATGCCGAAGAATAGCCGCAGACCCGACCCGGCGTTCACATCCAGGGACATGTTCATAAAAAAGCCGGAATCGTACGGGACCAGTCCCTGCGGCTCGCCCTCCGGAGTGAAAGGTGCGCCGACTCTTCCTTTGGACATGCCGAGGCCCAGGCTTACAGCGATGACTGGCTCACCGGGGGGATCAGGTTCCTGGGCAAGAGTGATCGTTGTCGAGAAAAGGATCGCAAAACCGCAAGCCAGAAGTGTTAAATATGATGTAGATGCGTTCATGTGTGTCCCACCTCAGAGGCTGATAGAGGGTTTACGGCTGGCCAGAAGAGTTACCAATACCTGCAAATATACAGAGCCATTGGGTCAATATGTTGGAAAATCATGATCTCCGCGCGTCGTGGTGTGTTGGCTTACTCAATCGTGGAGCTAACTTGAACGAGGTTCAATAGATTTGTGGTTGGTCGACACTCTGCGAGGCTCTTGCCACTCCCGGACGGCATATCGAGAGACCGAGCCGGCCTGGTGACCGTCAGTTCGGACACACGTCCACCACTGTTTTTGGAGAAAGGCCGCAGTGAGAGTCCATGAGGAGCTGATTAGGGTCTCGCCCTCCGGAATGCGGCAGGCTACATTCGAGGCAGACATTAAATTTTTTTATTTAAATGCTTAAAGGAGGAGTAAAATGAAAAAGGCTGATGTCGTTATTGTGGGGGGGAGTGCTGCTGGCATTGAGGCAGCGATTACTGCCCAAAAGCATTACAAAAATATCAATATCATTGTTATCCGAAAGGAAGAGGAGGCTCTCGTCCCCTGTGGCATCCCTTATATATTGGAAACTTTGGGCTCCGTAGAGAAAAATGTGATGCCTACCGCCCTTTTAGGCGATGCTGAACTGATAGTTGATGAGGTTACTTCTATTGATAGGGAGGCGAAGAGCGTAACCACTGCTGGTGGTGAAATTATTGGTTATGACAAGCTGATGCTTGCTACAGGCTCAAGCCCGGTGATGCTTCCTATACCAGGCACAGACCTGGACAACGTCTTCACTATCAGAAAAGAGATAGATTATCTTCAGCGATTGCAGGAGGCTATAAAGAAAGCTGAGGATGTAGTTATCGTTGGTGGTGGCTTCATAGGGGCTGAATTCGCCGACGAGTGCCGCAAGATGGGACCTAATGTAGCCGTTGTTGAATTACTAGAGCACTGCCTTATGTTGAACTGCGATGAAGATTTCTGCATCCGAATTGAAGACAAGATGAGGGAAACCGGGGTCCAGGTGAATACCAAATGCCGGGTAAAATCAATTGTCGGTGATACGAAGGTGGAGTATGTGGAATGTGATAAAGAAATGCGTTTTAAGGCAGATGTGGTAATTCTATCCGTAGGAGTAGTCCCTAACACTGAGATAGCCAGTGATGCTGGACTGCAGATTGGTGAACATAAGGGTATATGGGTTGACCAGTATATGATAACTAATGATCCAGATATATTCGCCATCGGTGACTGTGCTGAGAAGTTATGTTTCTTCACCGGTAAGCCGGTTCCCATCCGCCTCGCCTCAGTAGCCACCAGAGAGGCTAGAATCGCTGGGGCTAATCTCTTCCAAACGCGTCAGCGCAGAAATCAGGGCACGATAGGTGTGTTCGGAACTCTAATTGCTGATACCGCCATTGGAGTAGCCGGGCTCACAGAGGGGGCAGCGAAGAATTTCGGCTTTGACCTGGTTACTGGAGAAGCAGCCGCGGTGGACAGGCACCCTGGGGCAATGCCTGGTGCTAGAGAAATGCGCATCAAACTTATCTTCGACCGACACTCAGGGAAAATGCTGGGTGGTGAGGCCTGTGGAGGCATAACTTCAGGTGAGATCGCCAACGTCATGGCTCAGGCTATTGCTGGTGGAATGACAGCGGATGACTTAGCCGCGGCCCAGATAGGCACACACCCTGCACTGACAGCCTCACCTTTAGTTTATCAGCTTGTAAACGCTGCCGAAGAGGCACTATTAAAGTTGCGTTAAGTAAAAAGACAGAAACGCTGATTTGTAATCTCAGGTGTCGGGAACGCAGCGAAGTGTCGTAGTTATTTCTTCGCAGCGTTAACGACCAAGTAGTTCGCTGCACTGAGTGCGGTAGCCGGAATATGGAGAGACCTTATCATCTCATTTATACATGTATTCGAGGTGAATACTCATCCCGGTACCATAATATGATAAATTGGTTCCTGTATGGCCTGTCATTCTACTAAGAAAAAAATTTCGTGCCGAAGTTCGTACGCTGACACATCCGCTTGACGATCAGGCAGTATGCGAGGATGAGACTGTAAGCAACCCACTTAATGATGCACAATCCGACGAGAGAGAAAAATGATCACGAATGAACAGGTGCTTAATGCATTTCGCGGGGTGATACACCCTGAGATGAAACGCAATCTGGTTGAACTGGGGATGGTCAAGGATGTCGCTGTGGAAGATGGCGAGGTCACAGTCACCCTGGCTCTGCCCTTTATGGAGATCCCTATCAAGGATGACCTGGTGAGCAGCCTACGGGAAGCGGTGAGCGAACTGGACTCTGAACTTGGGACCGAGGTGAAGCTTGTCGAGATGAGCCAGCAGGAGCGCACAGAGTTTATGACGGCAGCCGAGGGTGGTCCGAAGCCGGCACAGTCTGTCAACCGGATTGCTCACGTGGTAACCGTGCTGAGTGGAAAGGGTGGCGTGGGGAAGTCGTCTGTGACGGCGCTGATGGCGATTGTGCTTAACCGGCAGGGGGAGCGGGTGGGGGTGCTCGACGCTGACATCACCGGGCCCAGCCAACCCAAGATGTTCGGACTCCATCAGCTGCCGCCGGTGAGCAAACAGGGCATCATCCCTGCAGAAACCCCTGGTGGCGTTAAGCTCATGTCCATCAACCTGCTTCTGCCGAGCGATGACGAAGCCGTGATCTGGCGCGGGCCGTTGATCAGCAGCGCCATCAAGCAGTTCTGGAATGAGGTTTTGTGGGGAGAGCTTGATTATCTGGTCGTGGACCTGCCGCCCGGTACCTCCGATGCGTCGCTGACGGTGATGCAGTCCATTCCCCTCAGCGGGGTGTTGCTGGTGACATCGCCGCAGGACCTGGCAGGGATGGTGGTGCGCAAGGCGGCCCATATGGCACAGCGCATGAAAGCACCAATCTTGGGAGTGGTGGAGAACATGATTTACGCAATCTGCCCCAAGTGTGGAGAGAGGATCGAAGTCTTCGGCCCCAGCAAAGCGATGCACATGACGGAGCAACTCGGTGTACCGTTCCTGGGGCGAATTCCTCTGGATCCCGAACTCTCCCGATGCTGTGATGAGGGGGAGATCGAGTTGTATGATGCAGAATTGTTCGAGCCGATCGCCGAGAAATTGGTGGAGCGGGTTCCGGCGCTGAAAACGCCGCCTGTCTTTCCGGGCAATTAAAGCATGAAGACCTATCTGGATTGCTATCCATGCTTCTTGCGTCAGGCGTTGGATGCGGCGCGTATGTCCGGGGCTGACGAAAGCCTGCAGAAGGTGGTGCTTGATCGCGTGCTCGAAGTTCTCGGAGGGATTTGCTCTTCAAGTACGCCTCCGGAGATCGGCGATCAGGTCCACCGCATTGTACGACAGGAGACCGGCACTAGAGATCCGTACCAAAAGCTCAAAGAAATCAGCACTCACCAGGCACTGGCTCTCTATCCTCGGCTTAAGGCGCTGGTGGTGGAAGCAGATGATCCACTGGAAGCGTCTATACGGTTGAGTATCGCGGGAAACATCATCGATTTCGCGCCGGAGCAGGAATACGATCTGGGGGAGACGATAAAACGCGTGCTGGATCAACCCTTTACCGTTGATGACAGGGCGGCTTTTGAGGAGGTGCTCGCTGGGGCCGAATGGGTGCTTTACCTGGCCGACAACGCCGGCGAGA
>JAGLTZ010000093.1 GCA_023135015.1 Candidatus Latescibacterota bacterium | reverse complement strand
GATGAGCCACGTCTCCACGGGCGGTGGTGCAAGCCTGGAGTTCCTGGAAGGCAATGAGCTGCCCGGAGTCGCTGCACTCAGCGACTCCGGGTGAACCATAGAGGGGGGAGCGTATGCGCAGATACATTGTGGCAGGCAACTGGAAGATGCATAAGACAGCCGAGGAGGCCGTAAACCTTGCCCTTGCCCTTATTCCGCTTGTATCGGACGTGCGCAGTGTAGAGGTGGTCCTCTGCCCTCCTTTCACCGCCCTTCCTTCGGTAGGGGAGGTGTTGAATGGGAGCGGTCTTTTTCTCGGGGCACAGAACATGCACCATGAGCCGCAGGGCGCATACACAGGGGAGATATCAGCTTCGATGTTGTTGCCCCTGGGAGTGAGCCACGTTATCCTTGGTCACTCAGAGCGCAGACACTACTTTATTGAGTCTGACCCGCAAATCAGAGAGAAGGTCGGAGCCGCCCTGCAGGCTGGTCTGACCCCTATCCTCTGCGTCGGTGAGACCCTCGCCGAGCGCGAGGCGGGCGAGACGGAGTCGGTCGTTTCGGGGCAGCTGGAAGGTTGCCTCGAGGGGATCGAGCTTGCCCAGGCTGAAGATCTGGTCGTGGCCTACGAGCCGGTCTGGGCGATAGGTACCGGCAAGACCGCAACGCTGGAGCAGGCCCAGGAAGTGCATGCCTTAATAAGGGCGAAGCTGACGCAGTTCTTCGGGGTAGATCTGGCGGGAAAGATAAGAATCCAGTACGGAGGAAGCGTTAAACCTGAGAACGCGGCGGAGTTGATGGCGCAGCCCGACATCGATGGTGCCCTTGTAGGAGGTGCAAGCCTCGATGCCGACTCGTTTGCTGCGATCGTTCGCTCGGTGTAGAAATGCCGGAAGCCGCTCTCATAGACAGAGTCATTTAGCTATGCTGTATTCATTTCTACTGTTCCTGTTCGTTCTTGATTGTGCGCTGCTTATGCTCGTGATCCTCATCCAGGATACCAAGGGACAGGGGCTCGGGGGTGCATTCGGCGGCGGCGGGGCCTTGACCACTTTCATGTTTGGCGGTCGGGGTGCGGCCGACTTTCTGAGCAAGGCGACCACTTATATGGGTACCGCTTTCCTCCTCCTGTGCGTCATCATGAGTCTGGTGCGACCGCCCATAGCCACTGATCGCAGTATCATTATGGAGTCGGTTGAGCAGCAGCAGATTCCCGAAACGGGTCTTCCGCTCCTTCCCGGAGCGACACCGATGCTACCCCCACCGGGTGGCGGGGCGCAGCCGACGCCCGGCACACCAGATACCAGTGGAGGTAGTGGAGGGGGAGCGCGCTAGCGATTTACTGCCCGAGTGGTGGAATTTGGTAGACACGCTGTCTTGAGGGGGCAGTGGGAGAAATCCCGTGCCGGTTCAAATCCGGCCTCGGGCACCATTAATAAACCCGCCGGCGCAAGCCTGCGGGCTTTTTGAACGAGGCCAAACGCTGTTAATGGCGGTAAGGCTCCAGGTTCCACTCCAGGAAAGTCCAGATCCTGTTCCATGAATCCCGTTGTTCCCTGCTGAATCTCCGGATATATCCGTTTTCGGTGTCAACCTGCCGGTTGAAGGAGTGACCTCCAGGTGGGTCCTCGTAGATCTTAGTCTCGACCAGCTCCGGCTTCTCGTACTCTAGGGCGTGGACGAGCATTTCGCATTCGACGAAGTTGACGTCCCGGTCGTTCTTGGCCACATGGACTATGAGAGGGATCTCCAGCCTGTCCACGTGGTAGACGGGAGAGCGCTCGATGTAGATCTCTCTCTTCTCGTGCGGCATCCCTCCGATCCGCTCCTGCGAAACGAAGGAGCTTTCGTATCGGGGTCCCTTGTAGGAAAGGCGGAAAACCAGATTGGTGACCGGCACTATTGCTGTGGCGCACCTGAACGTGTGCTGCTCCTGGAAAATCGAGTGGAGTGTAATTAAGCCCCCATGGCTCCAGCCGATCATGCCCAGCCTGTCGGGGTCCACGTGTGGCAGGGTGGCCTTGATGAAATCAACCGCGCTCAGGACATCATCAACCTCGTAGCCGCCGTAGTCGATCGCGTCGTAGTGCTCCTTTCCGTAACCTGTGCTGCCCCGGTATTCCGGCGCCACGACCACATATCCTCTTTCAACAGCTTCCCGGATAAAGGGAGCGTAGTGTTCCGGATCCAGGTCTCCGTGTACTCCGCCGTGCACCCAGATCAGCGCGGCGTGTCCCTTTGACCCACGCTTCTCGAAAGGCTGGAATACATAGACCGGGATGTCCAGGCCGCCTACCCTGCTCTTATATGAGGTCTTCTGCATTTCCAGAACGCCTTCATATAGTTCCCGGAACTTAGCGTCCCTTCTTGCCTTCTCCTGGAGATATCTTTCGTGCCTGTCCTGCATGTTCTGTCTGGCCTGGCTCATGACCTGCGGAGCTGAGGCAAGGAGGATGATTAAAGAGAGGCCGGCGATGGATATCGTGCCGGCGATCGAGCGGGACATGCGGGAAAGAGAGCTGTGCGGTCTGGGCTTCCGAGTCATGGACCTGGTTTCCTTTGGGTTCGGGTCAGAGTTGCCTCAACAATTTAACCCTGATATGAATGGAATCTCAAACCCTGTCTAGTGAGGTGCTTCTATGAAAGCCGTTAACCCGGCAACCGGCGAAGTAATCCGCGAGTACCAGGAATCCTCTCTTGCGGAAGTGGAGGAGCAGATTGGGCGGACCCACGAGGCCTTTCTCTCCTGGAGGGAAACCTCCTTCGGGTATCGCTCCGAACTGGTGGCGAAGGCGGGTGGCATTCTCAGGGAGAGGAAAGAAGATTACGCCCGTCTGATGACGGCCGAGATGGGCAAACCGATTGCGGAGGCCCGCGCTGAGATCGAGAAGTGCGCCTGGGTATGCGACTACTATGCAGAGAATACAGAGGCTTTTCTCACCCCCGAGACGGTCGTAACTACCGCTTCCAGGAGCTATGTCACCTTCCAGCCGCTGGGAGTGGTTCTGGCGATCATGCCGTGGAATTTCCCCTTCTGGCAGGTCCTCCGTTTCGGGGCGCCGGCCCTGATGGCTGGCAACGCGGCGCTGCTGAAACACGCTCCGAGCACGCCCGGCTGCGCCTTGGCCATCGAGGGGATCCTGCAGGAGGCGGGATTTCCGGAGGATCTCTTCAAATCGCTGCTGGTCGGTGTCGAGCATGTGGAAGCGATAATCGAGCATCCGCTTGTCCGGGCGGTTACTCTGACCGGCAGTACCCGTGCAGGTCGGGAGGTGGCGAAGAAGGCGGGAGAGATGCTGAAGAAAACTGTACTGGAGCTGGGAGGCAATGACCCCTACATCATTCTCGAGGATGCGGATTTAGAATCGGCGATCGAGGCATGTGCCACGGCGAGACTTATCAACAGCGGTCAGAGCTGTATAGCCGCAAAGCGCATTATCGTTCTACAGTCGCAGAAGGAGCAGCTGGAAAAAGCCCTGGTGGATGAGATGAGCGGATGGAAGATGGGGGATCCGATGGAGGAAGATACGCGGATCGGCCCGATTGCAAGAATGGACCTGAGGGATAACCTGCACAGGCAAGTCAAGGAGAGCGTTGAAAAGGGAGCGAGGCTGCTGGTTGGAGGTGAACTGCCCGAAGGACATGGTACCTTTTACCCGGTAACGGTGCTGACCGATGTGGCGAAGGGAATGCCCGCATACGAGGAGGAGCTATTCGGTCCTGTGGCGGCGATCATCGGGGTAGGGGATGAGGCCGAAGCGCTCGAGGTGGCCAACGACACCGTTTACGGGCTGGGAGCGGCTGTATTTACCGGCGATCTGGCCAAAGGTGAGCAGATAGCTGCCGAAAAGCTGGAGGCGGGCTCCTGCTTTGTGAACGACTTCGTCCGTTCTGACCCGAGGTTGCCCTTTGGCGGGATAAAGGATTCGGGATATGGAAGGGAGCTCTCTTCCTTCGGCATCAGGGAGTTCGTGAATATCAAGACTGTCTACATCAAGTGAAGAATTCATTCCTGCTTCCGGGCCGCAGCTCTATCGCCATCCTCGCCCTAAGGAGGTTTACTATGCGCAGTGAAGCGGGTGCAGCAAGCCTTATAGGTATGGTGCTGTCGCTGGTGGTAGTCCTTGTGGCCGCCTTCATCATGTTACAGAGTAGAGGGCTACTTGGGGGCAAGGGGGGAGAGGAGGGGCCGACTCCCATCGATCAGGCCTTGATGGTTTCGGCCATCACCGAGCTGCGACTGGTCAAACAGGGCCTGGAGATGTACCGGTCGCTGAGCAGCTCAGGCGGCTATCCGGCATCGAGTGAGATCAACTCGATCGAAGAGCTGCGCGCCGTGCTGCCCACTTATCTGGCGCTGTCCGACTCTGTCTCGTTCACCTTCAACAGTTACATCAGCACGGCGCCCGACCAGTTCCTGTTGAAGGTGCACGCCAACGACACCGGCCGGACGGTCCTGGAGGTCTCGTCCGATTTCGGCCCGCGCCGATTTGAACCTTAGCTGGTACCCATCCGTTCATAACGACTTCTTCTCACACGGCGCTTTTCTGTCCTCTTCGCGGCGAACCGCATCTGGAAGTCGCCGAAGATGGTGTAGACCGTCGGGATTATCATCAACGTGAGAAAGGTGGATGCCGTGAGACCACCGATGACGGCACGGGCCATGGGTGCCCACAGCTCGGCGCCGGTACCGAGCGCGAGCGCGAGCGGAACCATAGCCAGGATGGTGGTGAGTGCGGTCATGAGGATCGGCCTCAGCCTGCGCCGGGCGGCGGTTTTTACCGCCTCGAACATCTCATATCCCCGCTGCCTCAGCTGCTCGATGTAGTCGATCATCACAATGGCGTTATTCACCACTATTCCCACCAGGATAATGATCCCGATCATCGCGACCACGCTTATGGCAGTACGCGTCAGGAATAATGACCATGTGACTCCGACGAAGGCCAGGGGGATAGTGAAGATGATGATGAACGGGTCGAGCAGGTTCTCGAACTGGCTGGCCATGACCATGTAGACCAGCAGAGATCCGCCCATCAGAGCTACCATAAGCCAGAAAAAGGACTCTATCATATCCTCGGCGGCGCCACCCAGTACCCACTGGTAGCCGACCGGCCAGTTATAGTTCTCGAGTAGCTGCTGGACTTCTCGAGTTACCACACCGAGCTTGGCACCCTCCACGTCGATATTCACGTTGACCACTCGCTGCTCGTTCTTGCGGATGATAGTCACCGGCGCGCGCGAGGGTTCAAGAGTAACAAAGTCTGCCATCGGGATGTGGGCGCCGGTGGGTGTGGCAACCAGCAGGTCCTGGATCGCCGAAGCAGTGTTCCTGTAAGGCTTGGCAGCCCGCACGAGCACTTCGTGTTCCCGGCTTCCCTCGGTGTACCAGGTGGCTACTGTTCCCCGCATATAGGTGCTCAGTGTGCTGGTTATCGCGCTCCCCGGCAGCCCCAGGGATGAGAGCTGATCGCGGTTCAGCTTTACCTCCAGCTCCGGACGCCCCTTTTCGTATGAGCTGCTGACATGGACGATATGATCGAGTTTCCCGATCTCCTCGATTAAATCCAGTGCGATCGCCTGGCCCTGCTCCAGGTCGTGTCCGTAAATCTCAACGATGATGTCGCCCTCTGTCATCATGTGCATGCCACCGCCGAGCTGGGCGGTCAACTCCACGCCAGGCTCCATCTTGAGTAGGGGGAGCAGGGCATCCCGTATCTCGACCGTGTTTCGTTTGCGTTGGCCTATCTCGACGATGTTGATTTCGAGCTGCCCCTGGTTGCTGGCTGTGGATGAGAAGGAGGCGAATCCCTCGCCGGGTCCGTATGAGGTCGTGACGGCATAGGCCTCCGGAACATTTTCCATGGCTATGCTTTCGAGGCGGGCCATGGTCTGCTCCATCTCCCTGATCGAGGTGCCGGGCGCCCGTTCAGCCCGGATGATGATCTGCTCCTCCTGGGTCTCGGGTAACCATTCCTTGTCGATGAAGAAGAGCAGTGCCATCGAGACCCCGCAGAAGATAATACCTAACAATATCGTAGATCGGCGGTGACCGAGAACAAAGTCCAGGTGTCGACTATAGGTGCCTTCCAGCCTGTCCAGGCCGGTCCCGATCCATTCCTTCAGATCTTTCACGATCTTGAATCTAAGAGGTCTTCGTTCACCTTCAGGCTGTAGCAACCGGCTTCCCATCAAAGGTACCAGGCTCACAGCCACGAAGAGGCTGGCAGCCAGGCTCACGCAGATAGTGATAGCCAGATCCTTGAACATCACACCCGCGATCCCCGGTACGAAGAGCACGGGGATGAAGACGCTGATGGTCGTGAGAGTAGATGCCACGATCGCCATCAGGATCTCGCTCGGACCCTTTACAGCTGCATCCATCGGGACCTGGCCGTCCTCGATGAAGCGGACCGTGTTCTCGAGCACGACGATCGAGTTATCCACCAGCATCCCGACCGCCAGAGCCAATCCCGCGAGGCTGATAATGTTCAGGTTCAGGTCGAGCAGGTACATGATGAAGAACGTGAAAAGCAGGCTCAGCGGGATACTCAGCGCCACTATCATGCTGGCGCGTATGTTCCGCAGGAAGACCAGCAGCACGATCCCCGCCATGATGAATGCCAGGATAGCAGTATTGGCGAGGTTACCGAGGGAGCGCTCGATAAAGCCGGACTGCTCGAATATCACACTCAATCGCACACCGGAGGGTAGTATGGAATTGATGAAGGGAATTTCCCGCAGCACATGGTTCGCGACCTTCACGGTGTTGGCGTCCGACTGCTTCATCACGACCATCATCACGCCCGTAGCGCCATTGATGCGCGTGCCGGCGGTCTCCTCCTCGAAGGTGTCCACCACATCGGCCACGTCGCGTACGCGGATCGGGCTCGTGCCCGCGTACCCCACAATCGTCTCTGCGATCTCGTCAACACTCGCGTACTTGCCCTGGGTATGTACGGTGTAAGTGATCTGGCCCTGGTCGAATGTACCGGCGGGCATCTGCATGTTTTCCATACGGATTGCGTTCACTACCTGTCCGACGGCAACCCGCCGGGCCCGCATCCGGACCGGGTCGAGCCGGACCTGAATCTGACGGTCGAGCCCGCCCATGGTGCCCGCCATCGCCACGCCCGGAACCCTTTCAAGCAGCGGTTCGATCTGGTCCTTGGCGATCGCGCGGAGCTCGTGGACGGGCATGTCGCCTGATATTCCAAGAAAAGCGATAGGCATCATGCTCGGGTCGAAAGCCACCACCAGAGGATCGCGCATCTCCTGTGGGAACATCTCCCCATACATATCGAGATTCTCCCGAATCTCCTCCTTCGCCATCTCCATATCGGTTCCCCAGGCGAATTCCAGCAGGATGAAACCGACTCCCTGCCGCGAGTCACTCGTGATGTTCTTGATACCGCTTACAGAGGAGACCGCCTCCTCGATCGGCATAGTGACGAGCGACTCCATGTCCTCGGGGCTCGCACCCTCGTAATCCACGAAGACCACAGCCACAGGGAATGTGATATCGGGGAAAAGCTCCACTGGCAGTAACCGAAGACCCATGATCCCGAAGCCGGTCATGGCGATAAAGAGCATGCTGAAGGTAACAGCCCGCTTGACGGCCAGCTGGGGAACGTTCATCTATCCCCTCCCTTCTCTTCCTCTTTCCCCTCTTCCTCGCGATCGAAGGTCCTGACTCGGATGGACACGCCATCGGAAAGCTGGTACTTGCCGACCGTTACGACGGCTTCGCCGACTTCGAGTCCCTGCACGATCTGTACCAGCTCTTTACCTACCACTCCGATCCTGACCTTTCGCAAGTGTGCCGTATCGGCCTCGGCCACAAAGACTTCAGCTTCGGCCAGCGAGGCGCCTGCCTCTGCAGCGCCCGATAAGAGGAGTGGAGCGTTTGTCACGTAGCGGAATTCCTCAATGAGGGCGTCGATCGGGATCAGTACACCTTCCTCTACCGATAACACAACCAGGTGAACTTCAGTGAACATACCTGCTTTCAGGCGTCCATCCCTGTTATCGAGACCCACCTCTATCCTAGTCATACGGGTCATGGGATCTACGACGGGGGCGATAGTAATGACTTCGCCCTCGAAGATCACCCCGGGATAAGATGACACGGTCACGCGCGCCGGCATCCCGACGCGTACCTGCCCCAGGCGTTCCTGGGATATTTCTGTGAGGACTTTGACGTTGCGCATGTTCACAAGCCGGAAGACCGGGAACCCGGGACCGGCCAGATCGCCCGCTTCCAGGTACCGCTCGGCAACCACCCCGTCGAAGGGAGCAGTGATTGCAGCGTTCTGGGATGAAGCTCTTGCCGCCGAAAGGGCTGCCTGCAGCTGTTCCTTCAGGGCTTCGGAGGCCTCAAGCTGTGTTCTCATGCCTTCAAGGGTCTGGCTTGAAACGGCGCCAGCTTCAAAGAGACGCTGCGTGCGGGTGTATTCGTTCCGCAGGTTCACCAGCGTGACCCGGGAAGCCCTGAGGTTCGCTTCGATCTGGTCGACTCCCGCTTGAACCCCTTCATCTCGTATCCGCGCCAGGGTCTGTCCTCTTAGCACGGGATCGCCAACGTCGACAAGTACATCGGTCAGACGATCGGGGATCTGGCCGAAGAGCCGGACCGATCGTCCTGCGAGTATGTCACCGGAGAGCCGGATGGTCTGTTCCAGAGTCCCTCTGGTTGCCCGTACGGTCTCGACGGCGACTGCCTCTTCGGCCGTGTCTTCCCCGCCGCCGGGAGTGCAGCGCTGCAAACTTATCGCCATTGCAACTGTTGCAACCAGCAGGAGCGCTGCAGCCGGTTTTCCAAACAGGTTCGTTAATTTCTGCATAACCATATCCTCAGTAACTGATCGTCTGGCCGACGGCCTTCTCTATCCGGGCCAGGGCGACTAGATAGTCGAAAAGTGATTGGAAGTGGTTCTGGCGTGCCATCGTCAGGGCGAGCTGGCTGTCCATCAGCTCCACGCTGGTCATCATTTCGTTCTCGAACGAGACCTGGGCGATCTCCAGCGCCCGTTCTGCGACTGCGACGTTGTCAATCTGCGCCAGGTACGACTGCTCGGCGGCCCAAAGATCCTGATAAGACTGCTCGACCTCAGCCTCGATGACCTGCTGCAGCTGATCCACCATGATCCGCGCCTGCTCCCTGCCGGCACGCGCCATCGAGGTGCGGCTCCTAGCGGCGAAGGCGTCGAAGATAGGTACTGCCACGACCAGGTTGGCCATGTAGTTATCGTTGAAACGCTCGTTCAGGATCGCATTGTCGGAGCGGAAGGAGTAGATGCCGCTCAGCATAACAGCGGGCAGACGGCTCGCCCGGGCCATGCTGACCGCCAGATCCGCCCGCTGAAGGCCGAGGCGAGCACTTCTGAGGTCGGCCCTGTTGGAGAGCGCATCCCGCTTCAGATCCTCCAGCGCGAGCTTGACAGGCGTATACCGGAGCTCGCCTTCCAGACGGATCTGCTCATCCGCCGGGAGGCCCAGGAGCAGGTTCAGCCCGATCCTGACCTGGCGGACCATTGCCTCGGCGCGGACAACAGCAGGTCGGAGGTTCGCCACCTGTACTTGGGCCCTCAGGTGGTCGAACTGGCTCGCCGCGCCGTGTGCCAGGCGTTGGGCCGCTATCGCCTCCTGCCTCTCGGCCTGCGCCAATGCGTCCTCCGCAACTTTCAGTCCCTCCTCGGCCAGGAGCACGCCGTAGAAGGTCTGCGTGACCTGCATTTTCACCTCATGCCGGTTACCCTCGAGGTTGCTGTGGGCCATATCAACCCCGGTGCGGGCATCTTTGTAACCGGCACGAGTTGCGCCCCAGGTCCAGAGGGGCATACCGATGTTTACACCTCCCTGGTAGTCCTGGGTGAAATCGAGCTCAACTTTGGAGGGACCACCCATGGCAGAGAAGTCGATTACCTGTACCTTCTCTGAAAAGTTCCATAGAGTGCTGAAGCTTATCGTGGGGAGCATGCCCCCCATCGCGCCCCAGACCGCTCCCCTGGCCGCGTTGATTTGCTCGTCGGCGGCCAGAAGGCCAGGGTTCTGCTCCTCGGCCAGCTGGATGGCTGAATCGAGAGTCAGTGTCCGGGTCGATCCACCGGGCGGGACCTGCGCAACGGCCACGGTAGTACAGAGAAAGAGTACGACAACCGCCGTGGGCACCGACCCCAGGGGGTGCTTGCCTCCTCTGCCAGTTCTTGAATTGCCTGCCATGATACTTGCTCCTCTTTTTAAACAACC
>JAGLTZ010000092.1 GCA_023135015.1 Candidatus Latescibacterota bacterium | reverse complement strand
GGGGGTTCGACCATCGACTTCGAATCGGCCATGGATCTGGGCACGTTCCTCGGTTCGGGCGGGACAATCGTGCTCGACTCAAAAGACGACATCGTGGATGCCACTCTCAACGTAGCCCGGTTCTACAACAACGAGAGCTGTGGGCAGTGCACGCCCTGCCGGGAAGGCTGCCGGTGGATACTGCAGATAGTGCAGCGCATCGCATCAGGCCACGGTACGGCTGAAGATATCGATCTCCTTCTCGATGTGACCGGCCAGATAGAAGGTAATACTATCTGCGCCTTCGGAGACGGCGCAGTAGCACCCATTGCCTCAGCCGTGGTGAAGTTCAGATCTGAATTCGAAGCGCGGGTCGGGGGGGCACTACAGTGATCACCGGGATTAAACGGACATTGAAAGCCCACATGGGCGAAGGTGTTGCCCCTGTCGTCCGACTCCCCGAGAGTGAATCAACGGTACAGATCACGATCGACGGCCACGAACTCCATATCCCGAGCGGTGCAACCGTTATGGAGGCGGCCCTGAGCAACGGGATCTTCATCCCGCATTTCTGCTACCATCCAGGACTGGGACCTGAAGGAAACTGCCGGATGTGCCTGGTGGAGATAGAGGGCAGGCCCAAGCTCGAGCCCTCGTGCATCATCCCCGTCTGCAGGGATATGGTGGTAAATACCTGCTCTGCAGACGTCGTAGAGGCCCGAAGGGGTGTGATGGAATTCCTGCTCCTCAATCACCCTCTCGACTGCCCCTGGTGCGACAAGGCCGGCGAATGCATGCTCCAGGACCATTCGTACAATTACGGATCGGGCGAGACCAGGCATCGGATGCATAAACGCACTTCTCCGGTGAAGGATTTCGGCCCGAAGCTGAAGATGTACTCAAACCGGTGTATCCAGTGCACGCGTTGCGTGAGGTTTCTGGCTGAAGTCGAAGGGGGAGAAGAGTTTTCGCTCTTTGGACGGAGTGCAGATGTGGATGTGGGCACCTATATAAGGCACAACCTGACAAACAACTACCAGGGGTGCCTGGCCGATGTGTGTCCCGTCGGGGCCCTGGTCACCAAACCCTTCCTCTACAGCGCCCGCGTTTTCTACCTGGAGTCTCAGCCCAGCGTCTGCCCCATCTGCAGCACCGGCTGCTCCATCTTCGTTGACCGCTACCAGAACAGGATCGTCAGGATACGCCCGCGCCCCAACCTGGAAGTGAACGAATGGTGGATGTGCGACACCGGGCGCTTCGAAACCGGATGGATCGAGGAAGGCCGGGTCGATACCCCCATGTTGGGCTCAGAAATCGGCCTGAGGCAGTGCGGCTGGGATACGGCTCTGGATACAGCCTCAAAGGCTCTCAAGAGCGCAGATGGAGGACAGCTAGGGGGTATCGTCTGGGCGGGCGCATCGTGCGAGGAAATACACCTTTTTACCAAGTTACTGCGGGCTCTCGGGGGAATCATATCACCCTGGTACGGACCCGACGGTCGAATAGATCCGGCGGCCAAAGAGGACTTCCTGCGACGGAAGGACCCGAATCCGAACACAAGAGGCCTCGAAGCTATCGCATCAGACCTTATGGACCTCGAGCACCTGTTGGGGCGCATAGACTCCGGAGAGGTCGCATCCCTGATTGTTCTGGGAACTGTAATGGACGAAGCAGTGGCTGCACGACTCTCGAATCTCGATCAGCTTATTGTGATTTCGAGCCACCACTGCCCTGTTGGGGACGCTTCCGACGTGCTGCTTCCCGGAACTGTCTGGGTAGAGAAAGCCGGAACCTTTCTCAACGGCGAAGGCCACCTCCAGCGGTTTAGCCAGGTGCTGGATATAAAAACCGCTGCCCGGGCCGATGTCAGTATCCTCTCGGCGTTAATCGATCGCTGCGGTCTGGGCCCTCAAAACGAGGACCCTGCAGCTGTCTATGAAGAAATTACAAGGCAGCCGGGACCGTTCAAAGGTCTGGCCTGGGGGCAGATTCCACCTGGAGGCCGGAGGCTGGATCTGAAGCTCCCGGCATCTGAACCTGGAACGGCGGGCAGGGAAGGCGCCGAATGAGCGGCCTGCTCACAACCATCCTGATCGACTCGATCAAGGTTGCGGTAGTGCTGGCCTTTCTGATGGGTGCGGTGGCCTATGCTACCTACGGCGAGAGAAGGTTCGCGGCGTTCTTCCAGGGCAGGCTCGGCCCCAACCGGGCTGGCCCTCTGGGCTTGCTGCAGCCGCTGGCCGACGGCATCAAGTTCATGTTCAAGGAGGATTTCGTCCCTCGCTACGCCGACCGCCTGCTCTACAGGCTGGCACCCATTGCTGCATTCATACCCACTCTCATCCTGGTCGGCGTGATACCCTTCGCGCCCGATCTTAGGATCGCCGGCCTGGTCGTACCTATACAGATAGCCGACCCCAATTTCGGTGTTCTCTACTTTTTCGCCATCGCCTCCTTCGGTGTCTACGGCGTCATCATTGCCGGCTGGGCTTCCAACAACAAGTACAGCGTCATGGGCGGCATGAGGGCGGCCTCGATGATGATCAGCTACGAGGTCGGACTGGGCCTGGCGGCCGTCGGGTTAATCATGGCGGCCGGCTCGGTGAAGATGTCGGTTATCGTCTCCCAGCAGGGAGCGTTCGGTGGATGGTTTATCTGGAAGCAGCCGCTCGGCTTCCTGATCTTCCTCATAGCCACTTTCGCCGAAACCCACCGGACTCCATTCGACCTGCCGGAAGCGGAGCAGGAGCTGGTTGGAGGCTACCATACCGAATACGGCAGCATGCAGCTCGGACTCTTCCAGATGGGGGAATTCGCCCACATGGTCGCTGCCAGCGCCCTTATCGTGGCACTCTATCTCGGGGGCTGGCAATTCCCGCTGCTGGGAGGACTCGATCAATCACCTCTGCTGCACACACTGGCTGGCGCCTGTGTGATGGCGGTGAAGACATTCGTCGTCGTTTTCCTCTTCATGTGGGTACGCTGGACCATACCACGTTTCCGCTACGACCAGCTGATGCGGCTGGGCTGGAAGGTGTTCCTGCCGCTGTCGCTGTTCT
>JAGLTZ010000091.1 GCA_023135015.1 Candidatus Latescibacterota bacterium | reverse complement strand
ACTGAAAAAGCTGCAGCGGAACTGAGAGAACGGGTCAGGGCGGTTCTCGCCAGAGCGCCTGAGCTGGATACAGACGACGCAAAGGATCGCCGGCTCATCGCTCTCGGCAAGGTGGATCTCTCCCAGCTCACCACCATTCACAGTTTCTGCCGTTCTATTCTTGCAAGGCACCCTCTGGAGGCGGGGGTAACCCCGGGGTTCACTGTGCTGGATCGGCTCCAGTCCGACCTTCTTCTGGATGAGGCTGCCTCTGAAATGATCTCCCGGCTGAGGGAGGAGGAGAGCGAGGAGCTCGAGGGTGCGTTGCTGGCCGGAGGCAGGCTGACCGGCCTTCGTGATCTGGTCCGCGCGATCAGAAGATATCCCGATCTGGAACCGGAGCTTCCCGGGCCGGCACCGGAAAGCATCAAGGAAGTGGTGGCAGACCTGCTCAATACGGCCCGTCTCATAGCAGGTTATGCAGATGTCGTGCCTGCAAAGGACCGCCTGCTGCAGCAGGCGGTGGAAGCCCTCGAGCAGGAGCCTCAACTGACCTCGGAAAGACTGGATAGACACGACCTGGCATCCGCACTTGAAGCTGCCACGATTCACAAGAATGCAGGAGCAAGAGGCAAATGGAAGACCAGCCCGGAGGCGGAGGAGGCGTTCGCCGGGTTAAAAGCCGCCTGGGCCGAACTGAGCCAACGCAGAGACGACGCCGTGGAGGGATATAAGGGGCAACAGCTTGCCTACCTGATCGAGATGGCCAGCGAGATCGAGAAGAACTACGGGTGCCGGAAGGCGGAGCTCGGTGCACTCGATTTCGACGACCTGCTCATGAAAACGGAGAAGCTGCTTGAATCTGATCCGTCGGTGACGGAGCAGATCAAGAAGAGCTACCTGTTCATCCTGGTGGATGAGTTCCAGGATACCGATCCGATCCAGGCCAGGATCGTGCAGCGGCTGTCCGAAGCGTTGGACACCAGAGTGGAGAGACTCGAGGAAGCGGTGCCCGGAGCGGGAAGGCTCTTCCTGGTAGGGGACGCCAATCAGGGTATCTACCGCTTCCGGCGGGCCGATCTTTCGGTTTTTATCAGAGCGCGATCCCAGCTCCTCTCCAACGGCGAAGAGGCCCGTCTCAACGTCAATTTCCGCAGTACTCCCGGACTGGTTCAGGTGGCGAACAGGATCTTTCCGGAACTTCTCCCGGCGGGGGAATACCACGAACTGGCCGCGCATCGTGGAGAGGATACCTCCGGGCCGGTGGTGAGCCTTCTCGATCTTGATCACTTTTTGGATGGGGGTGGGAACGGGCGGGATGACGGGAATGGCCATTCCGCCCGTAAAATGAGGGTGGCCGAAGCCAGGGCGTTGGCTGGATGGATCTGCGATCGGCTGGAAGCGGGTTGGCTGGTGTTCGACAAGGCACAGGATGAATGGAGGCCGCTGGCTTTCAGGGATATTGCGGTGCTTGTGCGTACTTACACGGGAGTGCCGGTTTTTGAGGATGAGCTGGACCGCTGCGGAATCCCCTACCGTGTATCGGGGGGCAGGGCATTCTTCCAGCGGCTGGAGATCATGCAGACCATTCCCGTTTTGCGGGCCGTGTCAGATCCTGGGGACGAAGTTGCGGTGGTTGCCGCATACAGATCCCCCTATTTCGGTGTCTCGGACGAGAGCCTGGTCAGATGGGCTGCGAGCGGGCGACCGTTCGCTTATCTAGATGGGGAAGATCAGCCGGTCGATGATGCCTTTATTGAGCGATATCTCGATCTCCGGGTGGATGCTCCCCTGATAGAGGCGCGCACGATCCTGACAGAACTGCACCGCCGGGCGCTGCTCTCTCCTCCCTCCCGACTTCTGTGGCAGCTGTTCGAGAGCACGAGGGCCCTGCCTCTTCACGCCCTGAAACCGGATGGTGACAGGAGGATGGCCAACCTTCTGAAGCTCGCCGACCTGGCCTATGCCTACGAGGAGGCGGCTGCCAGCCTTGCAGAAGGAGGCTTGGTGGATTTCGGGTCGTTGGATGGACTGGTCAGGTATCTGGAGGAACAGCGCAGGGCAGCCGTCGAAGAAGAATCAGCGCTGGTCGAGGAAGAGGGCGACGCCGTCACGCTGATGACGATCCATTCAGCCAAAGGGCTGGAGTTCCCCGTGGTCGCACTCCTGGATCGTGCCTACAAGTCGGAGTTCCTGGATGAGGCCATTCCAGACCGCTCGAAAGGCACCGCTACCGTAAAAGGGGCCGGGCTGAAGCCGCCCGGTTGGGAGGAGCGAAAGGAGATGGAGGTGGCCGAGCAGGAGGCCGAGGCCAGACGTCTCCTCTACGTTGCCTTCACCCGGGCACGGGATCATGTCGTCCTCTGCGGGCGGCGCTCTGAAGAGGGTAATGGAAAGAGATTTCTTGCACCTCTCGAGACATCTCTGAGTGTTCTCGCCGATGAAGAGGAGGGGCATGATGACGCGGCAGGTCTTGTGGAATGGGTTGTCCCATCCAGGCCCTCACCGAAGGAGGCCGTTCCACACCGGCTCCCTTACGATCTGAAAGAACCTTCCATAGAGGAGATCAGGGAGGCCGCCGGCAGGCGTCGCGAAGCAATGGATGCATGGCGGGAGATCGTAAGCAGGGCCTTGCGTTCTTCAATTACGAGGGCCTCGCGGCTCAGCGCGGAGAGGGAACTTCGCAGGTCCGTCGATGAGATGCGACCGGCCACCCCCTCCCGGTGGTATGCAAGGCTCAGGGGTATAAGAGTGCATGCCGCCATGGAGCTTGCGGCCATTCTTGATAAGCAGCCTGCTGAGGTATGCCGGGCCGTATTCGAGCCGGGCGATCCCGCCGGTCTGGAACCCCAGGTCTGCGTGCTTGTCGAGAGAGGAGTGGAGCTGCTTGACGAGTTGCGCTCGCAGGGATGGAAAGTGGTGGCAACCGAATGGCCGCTGATGCTGGGTGATGCGTGCGAAATGATGCCCGGGGTAATGGATGATTGGGTGGAAGTGCTTACAGGCACTGCCGACCTTGTTCTGGAGGATCCGGAAGGCGGGCTTCTTGTAGTCGACTACAAGACCGGTGAGGTAGAACCGGAAGAGCTGCTGCGGTTGTACAGGGGACAACTGCAGGCATATAAAACCATGCTTGAAAAGAGTGTGCAGCGCCCCGTTTCGGCAGAGATATGGAGCCTATCGGTGGGGGAACGTATCCGGCTGCCTTAGTGCACCGCTCCGTAATTACGCTGGTATTCGATCGCCGATGCATTCCGGCCAGCCGTGTTGCTCGTCGTCGCGATAGACACCGCTATCCCTCCTCCTCGTGCCTTGCCGGCCGCACGCTTCGACGCTCTCGATACATCACCGTAATTACGGAGTGGCACACTTAGCATTATCAACGCCTCACCCGAAGAGGTGTGGGAAGTCCCTGCTCCATACTACATCCTATACCTGATCAATGGTCGGCAACGTCCCACTTCGACCTGGCGGCATACGAGAAATACCTGGGTGGTGGACTGAAGGATTGCAAGTACCCGGACAGTAAGGTTAAGGAGGCGCAGACCAACATGCCGGTGGTAGAATAACAGGACACTAGGAACCTGTCGGAGAAACGCTCCGGCTGCGGCTTGCGCTGGCGCCGGATGGGCCGGTCCGGATGGGCACCAGCGAGTTTGTAATAGGGAGGAGGCGTGCTGTGAAGCAGCCGTCACCTGTACGCCTGGAGAGGCTGGACGACTTCCGCATCCGGATTCCCAGAACGGGACCGATGCAGACGGATGGACTGATCTATGCCGACCGGACCATCGCCCGTCACCTCCGCAACGATGAGAGCCCGCAGCAGGTGGCTAACGTCGCCTGCCTGCCAGGGCTTGTGGGCATGAGCATGGCCATGCCAGATATCCACTGGGGGTACGGGTTCCCGATCGGTGGTGTTGCTGCCTTCGACGAGCGCGACGGTGTGATAAGCCCGGGAGGGGTTGGCTACGATATAAACTGTGGCGTCAGGCTGTTGCGCAGCCAGCTCACCGAGCAGGATGTGGTGCCCCGGATCAGGCAGCTGGTCGACACGCTCTTCGCAGATATCCCCACCGGTGTGGGGGCCCGCAGGAAGGGATTCAAGATATCCCGGACTCAGCTGAGGGAGCTGCTCGTCAAGGGGGCCCACTGGGTTGTCGAAGAAGGGTGGGGGAAGCCTGAAGATCTGTCCCATCTGGAGAGTACGGGACTCATCCCCGGTGCGAACCCACAAGAGGTGGGCAACCACGCCCAGGAACGCGGCCTGGACCAGGTCGGCACCCTTGGCAGCGGTAATCATTTCGGCGAGGTGGGTGTGGTGGAGGAGATCTACGATGTGGAAGTGGCGCGGGCGTTCGGTCTGGAGCAGGGTATGGTGACGTTCATGATACACTGCGGCAGCCGCGGTCTGGGTTACCAGGTTGCGGACGACTACATGAAGATAATGAAGGGAGCTCTTACCGCACACGGTCTCGATCTGCCCGATCCGCAGCTTGTGTGCGCTCCGATCCAGTCCCAGGAAGGTCAACGTTACCTTGGAGCGATGCGGGCGGCGGCCAACTATGCGTTCGCGAACCGCCAGATGATCACCCAC
>JAGLTZ010000090.1 GCA_023135015.1 Candidatus Latescibacterota bacterium | reverse complement strand
GTGAGACCGGGGACTGCTCTACCTGACGTCCGAAGATATGGCTGCGCATGGAATAACTGAACAGGTCCTGTTTTCTGACCTCGATTCAGGGATCACCAGCCCGCCCCTCAAAGCTCTTATTCGAGAATTGGTGGAAAGGGCTCGGGCTTCGGCGAGCAGGGGGCGTGCCGACATGCAGGTGCTCGAGGGGAAACTCGACCCCGACTGTGTCTTCATCCTTGAGTTGATAGTCCGGATTTATGAGAAGGTCATCGATAAGATCGTTTCCTGCTCCTGCGATGTCATGGCCGACCGCCACAGGCTTACAGACCTGGAAAAGATACAGATCGCGGTCGAGACAGCAGATTCAATGGGCTTGACCTTGGCCTGACCGCAACAACCCGAGTTCAACCAGTTCTTTTCGTGCAACGGCCATCATCTGTTCAATCAGTTCATCCATATATGGCATCACATGAATCGTTGTGATCCAGATGAGCCTGTGCGGATCCCGGGAGGCGTTGTAGAGAGCCAGCGCATTTGCTTCCGGGATCCGTTCATCCTCTGTGGCGCTGATCTGAACATAGGGGATAGGGGATATGTGGCCGACAAGACGGACCGGTTCGAGCGGTCTGATAAGCAGCGCGGTTAGCTGGCCGAAAAACGAGCTCACGATCCGGGAGGATGTATAGCCGCCGTGGCGCAGGTTCCAGTCCAGTAGCGATCCCAGCCGACCGCCGCCCATGAAGGCCACCACGGCGGCCGGACGTGGGTCGATCGCTCCAGCATCGACGACGTAGAACGCGCCGACCGAACCGCCCAGCAGGATGATGCGTTCATGGTCGATGCCCTCCTGCCGTTCCAGGTAGTCGATGGCCAGCCGTACTGCCTCGACGCCATCGAAAAGGGCCCGTCGTATCCCGGGGATATACGGTACTATCTGGAGTCCCTTGAATTTCTTGGGCCCCGCCCATGGATAGTCGAGCGTTATGAAAAGTCCCATCTCTGCGATCTCGGGGCGCTGTGAGATCAGTCGTATGGCATCGCGCCCGGTCCGGATGCCGCCCATGAGGACGAATGCCGGCAGCGTATCGGCCTGGTCCTGGGGCCGGCATGTATAGGCATTGAAGGCCACGGAAGCACCGGATCCGTCTCGATTCCTTCGCCCCTCAATACGCAGTGACTGCAGGATGAGTCCGCTCTCATGCCAGAGTGTATCCACCCGCGCTTCAAAGGCCTGCGATCTCCTGGATGTGAAGAACTTCACCGGATCCCGCCAGGCGGGGATCAGGACTGTGCAACCGAACAGGACGGTCGCCAGAACGGCCAGAGTGACTGCGCCCCATACGATTCTGCGTCGAAGGGAAATTGAGTTCTGACCCGATTCGATCATGATTTATGTTTTTTAACACACAATACCGGCGACAACAAGACAGCTTTCCCTTTATTTTAAATGTGGCGTACGATTGCTGCGATTTACCTCCAATCATAGTGTCGTTATACTTGGATCGTTATTTCAGAAATGTGGAGGAGATATGGACATTCCTTTCCAGCTAGTGAAGATAGCAGTTTTCTGGGGCCTCATAAGCGCCGTTTCCCTTCCCATTGGCGCAACGATCGGACTGACCGCCAGGCCCGGGAAAAAGATCACATCGGCCTTGATGGCTTTCGGGGCAGGGGCGCTCCTGTTTGCACTCACTATCGAGCTCTTCGGCCAGGCACTTCATCACGTCGAGGAGCACGGCAGGGGGATTATCCTTGTTACAATCGCCGCTGCTGTAGCTGGCGGGCTGTTCTTCGACTTCCTCAACATGATGCTCAACAACCGTGGTGCGTTCCTGCGAAAGTTCACCACGACAAAGAAGTACCTTACCACTTTAAAGACCCTGATGGCCAAGCGGGTGATTAATGAACTGAGTCAGGTGACACTACTTCAAGCTCTTCCACCGGGGGATATCGTCAAACTCATTCCCCGTATGAAGCGGGAGGTCTTCGAACCGGACGAGGTGCTTTTCCGGGAAGGCGATGTGGGTTCCACGCTCTATTTCATCTCCTCCGGTGAAGTGGAGATATCCAGGAAAGGTGAAGATGGGAAGGACACAGTTGTTGCGGTTCTGAAGGATAATGACACCTTCGGCGAGATGGCTCTGCTCAGCCGGGCCGAACGCAATGCAACGGCAAGGGCGCAGACCAGAACTGAGGTGCTGGAAGTTCTCCACAGCGATTTCGACAGCCTGCTGTCCGAATCCGAAACCTTACGGGACACCGTCCAGGAACTTTTCGATCATAGGGCGGAGGAGCTTTCGAAGAAATCCCCTGGCTATGGCGCCGGGGAGTGGAAGAACGCGTGTCTGAAGCATCTGGAGCATCTGCAGATACCGCTGACTGATCAGGAGATCGACCAGGCGACGCAGGAGGCGGCCAGGGCGAAAGGGGCGGCTCTTGCGATCTGGCTGGGCATTTTACTGGACGGTATCCCGGAGTCGCTCATCATCGGCATGCTGTCTGCCAGTGCCGCCGGGATAAGCCTGGCTTTTATTGCCGGTGTTTTCCTGGCCAACCTGCCGGAGGCGATGTCGAGTTCGGTCGGGATGCGCCGCTCAGGGATGGGAGTCGGCAGGGTGCTATGGATGTGGTCGTCTCTGTGTATCATAACGGGAATTGGCGCCGTGGTTGGGGTGCTGATATTCCCCGCACATCCGACCGGTGCCGCCTTTTTCTGGATTGCAGGCATAGAAGGACTGGCCGCGGGGGCAATGCTGACGATGATTGCCGAAACGATGCTTCCCGAGGCTTTCGAACAAGGAGGGGCTATCGTAGGCCTCTCGACTCTAATAGGATTCCTTACAGCACTGGTGGTGAAGGTACTATAAGGTACTCAATCAGCAGCCGTGACCAGCTTTCGAACTGGTCCTTGTTGTCGAGCAGGTGGGGTAGGGTGTTGAACCCTAGATCTCCGAGGCCTCGAGCCCCTTTTGCCGAGACTTCCGGTTTTTCAATTTCAAGCAGCCAGACAATACCGAAGTGGACACGACCCACATCGTTTGAATCGTCATTGATGAATCCGATGATCTCCGGTTCCCTCACGACCTTCGACTCAATGCTGATCTCCTCGTCGATCTCGCGCCAGGCAGCATCGCGGATGAATTCGATGTTGAACCCGGCATCGGAGCCGAAGAGGGAGAACTGGCTTCTATCCTCCACGTTCACGTGTCCGCCTATGCCAATTGAGTAGAGTTCCCGCAGACGCTGCTCATTGGTCTTGGGAGTCCGCTTATAAGTGAGGATGAGCTCACCAGAGCGCACAAGGATATAGGCGACAAGCTGCTTGCGGGTGTAGTCGGTTTCGGCCTGTGAGCGCGGTACGATCTCCAGGTTGTCAAGGATCCGGTTCCAGAGCGAATCGTCGTAGAAAACGCTTGAAACCCCCAGATCTTCAGGGAGGAGTTCGCGGTTGAAGCAGAGAAGTTGTTCGTCCATATGTTGTTCTTTGTTATTCCTGGTTCTTATCGTCTGGTATCGTCCCCCGTCTATTAATCATATTCTTGTCTGACAGGAAGCAGATGCAGACTACCATCGAATCAATATGTAGAAAGCTTACCCTCTACTCCCCGGTGCGGGCCGACCCTGAAGGCAGGATCGAAGCTGCAGTTGCGCTGACCTTAATTCAGCGTGATGAGGACCTTGAAGTGCTGCTCATCAAAAGGACCGATCGGGACGATGATCCCTGGTCGGGCCAGATTGCATTTCCTGGTGGGCGAATAGAAACCCAGGACAGTAATCTTCAGACAACTGCAATCCGAGAAACCCTTGAGGAAACGGCCGTTGACCTCACCCGTGGTGAACTGCTCGGGGAACTTGACGATCTGAGCACATCCTCTCTCTTCCTGCCGCCCATGATGGTCCGGCCCTTCGTATTCGGCCTGGAGCAGAAACAGCCGGTCACCCCAAGCGAGGAGGTAGCACTTCACTTCTGGGTTCCCCTGGCGGGTCTTTTAGAGGCACGGGTCACAGAGGATATCAAGGTCAGAGGGTTCTCCCTCACTGTCCAGGGCTATCGATTCGGATCGCACCTGGTGTGGGGTATGACAGAGCGGATACTGACAAACTTCAAGGGATTGATCTGACGGTATGTGCGATTGCAGCTTTGGTTATGGAGGTGGCTTCCAATGCGTCTGAGACATGCCGTCTTATCCGCCTATTTCATTCTCGGTGCATATGCAGTCTGTGCCCAGGCGACTCTGCTGCGGGAGACACAGGTTCTCCTGTTCGGATCGGAGCTCTCATGGGGACTGGTGCTGGCTTGCTGGCTGGCGGGTGTCGCCATCGGATCTCATATAGGAGGACGGCTGGTCGGGAAGGCGCGCAGACCGTGGTTTGTGTTGGCCGTTTCGAATCTGGTCATGCCGCTGATTATGACGGCCGATGTGGTCCTGCTCAGAGGCGCACGTCATCTGCTGGGTTCCGGGCCTGGTGAGTATATAGGTCTTCCAGGCATGCTGATGGTTGCTGCAATGGCTTCAGTGCCCGTGAGCTTATGGGTGGGCCTGGCCTTTCCCGCCGCCAGTGCACTGCTCGGTGAGGGGAATGGAAATAACATCGAGAAAGCTCGTTCGGTGGGGTGGGTGTACCTGTTCGAATCGGCCGGCAGCCTGGTCGGGGGGGCGCTCTTTTCCTTTGTGTTAGTGGCGAATGTTGACGCCGTTTCACTCATGCTCGGCGGTGGTGCAATTCTGGCAGCCGTTACGGCTCTCCTTGGGCACCGGGAGGCAGTATCACGATCTGCACCACTGGCCATCATTGCACTCGCCGTGCTTATGGCCACCGGGATCTTCAGCGGCCTTTCCGGCAGGCTGAACGCTACCTCACTCCTACAGCGATGGCGCAGCTTTGCCCCTGGGCAGGAACTGGTCAGCTCCGTCGACTCGAAGTACCAGAACATCGCTGTAGGGCAGCTCGCCAATCAGTTCAGCACATATACAAACGGGACTATTGCGGCCACCTGGCCCGATCATACGACGCTCGCCGTCGAAGCCCATCTGGCAGCCTGCCAGCATCCTTCCCCAGACCGGATACTGGTCCTGGGGGGAGGTGCAGAAGGACTTATCAAGGAACTTATACGTCACAGGCCTGAAAGACTGGACTACGTGACTCTGGACAGGAAGCTGCTGGAATCGATACGCCCGCTCCTGCCGGTCCCAGACCGTGATGCTCTCGAAAGCGGCCTGCCCGACATACATTTTACCGATCTACGCCGGTTCGTAAAGGAAACGGCGCAGGCGGGCACACCGCGTTACGATCTCATACTGCTTGCCGCCCCTGAACCTGCCTCGACTCTGGAAGCGAGGCTCTATACGGAGGAATTCTTTGCTGAGCTGGAGCGGGTACTGATCGAAGGTGGTGTCCTGGCGTTCTCGATTACAGCATCTGTGGGACATTGGGGACCAGAGACGAGTACTTATGTCGGAAGCGTTCTGGGATCCCTTGAGAGGGTCTTTCCGGATGTACTGATCACATTCGGCAACCCTGCCAGGATATTTGCCGCCGGACAGAGAGGAGTACTTGTTGACACTGGCAAGGCTCTCGCCGAACGGTTCCGCTCTAGGCGGATCGAATCCCCCTACTTCAATCCGCTCTGGTTTGAGGGGGCGTCCGATATGCTGGATCCGGTCAAGCGAGAGACCGTACGCCGGGCGCTCCGGCAGCAGCCCCCTCGATTCCTCAATACCGATAACAGGCCGGCAGCCGCCCTCTACCACATGAGGATGTGGGTCGCAACGGGCAGGGAGGCTCACACAGGTGAAGAGGCGCCGACCGGCGGCCGGTCGGATCTTCTGTCGGCTTTACTGCGGGTGAGGTTCGGATGGATTGTGGCGGGGCTGATCGCTCTGACGCTGCTGGCCGGCCTGGCGGGCTTTGTCAGGGGAGGGGAATCGCTGAAACGTGGAGCAATCTTGTGGTCTGTTGGCACCACCGGACTTGCGAGCATGTCAGTCGAAATCGTCCTGCTTTACACTTTCCAGGTCCTCTACGGGTATATCTATGGAATGGTCGGGTTGGTTATAGGAGTCTTCATGTTCGGGCTTGTCATGGGGAGCTGGATTATGAACCGTCGCCTGCTGTCACTAGCCGGCCGAAGATCCAGGAAGCATAGTGACGGGGCCAGTGGGTCGGACCTGAGGGATGTCTTCATGCTGGATACCGGTATCATGGTCTTCGCTATTCTGCTGGTGCCGGTGCTCGGGTTCCTCAGGGGGATTGGCGCCGACCTGCCGGTCCAGATAGTGATCTACCTGCTGGTAGCCGTATCCGGTGTACTGGGCGGTATAATTTTCCCACTCGCTTCTTCAGTATGGCTGAGCGGTGAAGAGAGCACCGCTCGTGCCGCGGGTGCCGTCTCGGCCGCGGACCATCTGGGTGGAAGTCTTGGGGCGCTGGTCACCGGCATCGTACTGGTGCCGGTTCTGGGTATAGTAGGCACATGCCTGCTGGTCGCCATTATGAAAGGATTGAGCGCGGTCTTGACTGCTTTTGCCGCCTTTCAAATCAAAGGCCCGGCAACCCTGAAATCGGCCTGAACCTCCGGGCAAATATCTGCGTACATATATAAGACTCTCATATATGGGTGTCTGATACTGTCATCCTGTCATTCTGTCATGCTGACAGACACATCGATCCGGGAGACCCGCATGAGCAAGAAATCCCTCGCCGTCCGGCGGTTCGGGGATCCGGAGAAGATACGCCGGGAATCGAAGCGGATCATGCGATCGAACGATCAGAAACTGCGGTTCTCGGGACTACTGGATGATATCAGACATGATGCGATCTTCGCGGTCCGAACCCTGCGAAAATCTCCCGGCTTCACACTGGTCGCCGTGTTGATCCTCGCGATCGGGATCGGCGCGAACGTGGCGATATTCAGCATGCTCAAGGGGATCATACTGCGGCCGATGCCCTTTCCCGATCCTGACCGGGTCGTCGCGGTCTGGGAAACCGAGACCGGTAGAAGGTGGTATCAGCCGTTCACCTCTCCCGATTACTACGACATGCTCGATCAGAATTCCTCCTTCGAGGAGTTCGGGATCTATTCCTTCCGCTGGGCCAACGTGATGGTGGATGACGAGCCGGAACGGGTACGCGGAGTGATCGCCACCGCCAGCATCCTGCGGGCTCTGGGTATGCCCACCCTGCACGGGAGGCTCTTCGGGGACGAGGAGGCGAGTGACGACCGGAATAACATCGTGATCCTGGGATACGATTACTGGAAAAGACGCTTCCGGTCCGATCCCGGGCTGATCGGTGAGCGGATCATCCTGAACCGCGAGAGCTACGAAGTGATCGGGGTCATGTCGGATGAGTTCGAATTCCCGAGCCCGTGGGGACAGGCGGAGGATATCGCCTTCTACTGCCCGTACGAGTTCTCACGTACCGAGGGGCGGGGGAGCCACTGGCTGGCCGCGCTTGGGCGTCTGAAGGATGGTGTCACCGTCAAACAGGCTGAGGCTGATCTGAAGGTCATCGCGGCCCGTCTGGCAGAGGAGTATCCTGACACCAACGCCCGGGTCGATGTCTGGATCGATCCGCTCATGCGCCGAGCGCTCGGAGGCATGACCGGAACCTTGATATCACTGCTCATCGTCGTCGGATTCGTGCTGTTGATCGGCTGCGCCAACGTGGCCAGCATGCTGCTTGCGCGCGGCGCCGCCCGGCAGACAGAAGTCGCCATCCGTGCTTCCCTGGGGGCCGGAGGGCGCCGGATCATCCGGCAGCTGCTGACCGAGAGCATGCTGCTCTCCATCCTCGGCGGGATAGTGGGGGTGTTCCTGGCGTTCTGGAGCCTCGGTGCCCTGAAGGGGCTCCTGCCGCCGACCATACCCCGTATCGAGGGGATCATGATCGACGGGTGGGTCCTCTTCTTCGCCTTCATCATCATGGCGGTCACCGGGATCATATTCGGTCTGGCCCCGGCGCTCTTCGCGGCCCGGACCGATCTGACCGGTACCCTGGCCGGCGGCGGCGGGAGCCGGACCGGCGGCCGGAAACGGAACCGGATGCTGAACCTCCTGATGGTCGTACAGCTTGCTATGGCGCTGATGCTGGTCAACGCCGCCATCCTGCTCTATGTGAGTTTCGTGAACGTTACCCGGGTGCCGCAGGGCTTCGATACCGAGAACATCCTGGTAGTGAGTCTCGAAACGGCCGGACCGGAATATGAGGAGGCCCAGGGCCGGGTCAATTTCTGGGACCAGCTGCTGGCCCGGGTCGGCGCCGCTCCCGGAGTGATTGCGGCGGGCGCGACAACAAAACTCCCGACCAGAGGCGGCACCAACGGCAGTGTTCTGGTGGAAGGGGAGACCTACGATCCGGAGGTGCAGCGACCGCTGGTGGAACTTTCACTGGTTACTCCGGGTTATTTCGAGGTCATGCGTATCGATATCCTCAAGGGCCGAACGTTCGAATCGAGCGAGATGATCATCAATCCCGATGCCAGCGATTTCAGTTCAGGGCTCAATGGTATCACGATCGTCAACCAGGCGTTCGTCGACCGGTACTGGACGGAGGCGGAGATCGAGCCGATCGGGCAGGTGATCCGCCATGATGGCAGAATCCCCGATTGGTCGTCCTCGGTCATCGGAGTCTCGGAGAATGCCCGGCAATGGGGTCTGACCTACCCGGCCCTGCCGGAGCGGTATGTCCCCTTCAGCCTTACAAGCCGGATGGGCGCCTATCTGGTGATGCGGACCGAGCGGGATCCGAACACCTTCATCTCCATCGTGCGGGAAGCGGTTCGAGAACTCGATCCGTTTATTCCTGTGGATACCTTCTGGACGATGAAGGAGATGGTGGGACAGCGGATGCAGGGAATGCGCGTCACCACCCTGCTGATCGGGCTCTTCACCATCATCGCGGTCCTTCTGGCGACCGCGGGAACCTACGGGGTCATGTCCTTCCGGGTGGCTCAGCAGACCCAGGAGATCGGGATCCGGGTCACCTTCGGAGCCTCCAGGAAACAGATCGTCTGGCATTTCATCCGGCAGGGCCTGCGTCTCACCGTAGTCGGTGGTGGTGTCGGGATCTGGTGCACCATATCGCTGATAATCATACTTTCGAGTCAGATATTCGGGATCCAGGCGGTTCAAGTGCTCTACCTGCTGATGGGGATCCTCCTTCTGGCCGGAATGATGTTTCTGGCGACCGCCCTGCCGGCGATGAGGGCTACCCGTATCAATCCGGTGGATGCGCTGAGGACCGAATAACTACGGTTGCGTCTGA
>JAGLTZ010000009.1 GCA_023135015.1 Candidatus Latescibacterota bacterium | reverse complement strand
AGGGGATGGAATTCAACGACAGCCCCGAGGCGTGGGAGCACGGTTCAGACTGGCCTGGCGGCCGACCGAACCACTACCTCTTCGACCTCAACCGCGACTGGGCGTGGCAGACCCAGGTGGAAACGCAGCAGAGGATCGCTGAGTACCTTAAGTGGAATCCGGTGGTGCATGTGGATTTCCACGAAATGGGTGGAGAATCCTACTTTTTCTTCCCGGCCGCGAAACCTGTCCATGATGCATATCCCGACGTAGTCATGAAGTGGCAGAGATACTACGGGGAGGGCAACGCAGCGGCTTTTGACCGCTTCGGCTGGCCGTACTACACAAGGCGCGGGTTCGATATGTACTACCCCAGCTACGGTGACTCCTGGCCCAGCATGATGGGCGCTATAGGGATGACCTACGAGCAGGGAGGAGGCGGAGGAGTAGGTATCGCTGTGAAGAGGGATGACGGCACGGTCCACACCCTCAGGCAGAGGGCGCACGGCCACTTCACGACCTCAATAGCCACTCTTCAGACCACGGCCGAAAAGCGCCGGGAAAGGCTGGAGGACTTTCTCGCCTTCTTCCGCTATGCGATCGATCTGGGCAGGAGTCGGGTAAAGACCTACGCACTGGTGCCGGCCACCGATCCATACAATGCAGACCGCCTGGTTCGACTTCTCACGCTCCAGGGGATAGAGGTCAGCTCGACGCAGGAGCCGTTCCGCGGCAGGATAGCCGGGGGATACGGGCTGAACCCCACGGCCGATTCGAAGGAGTTCCCTGCAGGGACATACCTGGTGGAGGCAGGTCAGCCGAAAGGGGTGGCTGTGAAGATGCTTCTGGAGCCGAAGCCGGCCCTGGAGGACACGAGCTTCTATGACCTTTCGGGCTGGACACTGCCGCTGGTGTTCAATGTCGAAGCGTATACGCTTTCGGAGGTACCAGGTGTGACTAAGGCGCCCGTCGTTTCACCACCCCGTCGGGCGGGCGGTGTAGCGGGGGAGCGCGCTGGTTACAGTTACGCGATCCCCTACGATGGTATGTCCGCCCTGCTCGCTGCTGTGGACCTTTTAAACCGCAGTGTACGGGTGCACTCAGCGGGTGAGATCTTCACCATCGATGGGCGCACATACCCACGCGGCACATTCATAATACCGCTGTACCGCAACCCCGGCGATATCCACCGGATATTGGAGGAGGTAGCAGGCAGCCACGGTGTGACCGTCTATCCGATCAATACCGGACTCGTCGACGAGGGGACCGACCTCGGCGGAGGTGCCTATCGCCTGATGAAGAAACCGAGGATCGCGGTGGCCGCCGGCTCCTCTATCAGCAGCGGTTCATTCGGTGAGGTCTGGTACTTCCTCGACCAGCGGTTCCCCTATTTCGACTATACAAACGTGGATGCCGCACGGTTGGGCAGGATCGATCTGGACGATTACGACGTGCTGGTACTGCCCAGCGACGGGAGCGGCCGTGGCTACCAGGGCATCTTCGGTGAAGAGGGCCTGGCACAGCTGAGGAGTTGGCTGCAGGGCGGAGGCGTTCTGATAGGTTTAGAAGGGGGCGCCCTTTTCGCCACCAAGGAAGTCTCGGAGCTGACGGGCGTTACGACTGGGGGTGGTGGGCGATCGGGGGAGGAGGGGGACGAGGATGCGCCGGCGGTGGAGGCGCGGCGGACTATAGCCGAGCGCAGGATGGAGTCGAAACTTCGCCGCACACCCGGGGGGGTCTACGGCGGGGTCCTTGACCCCGAGCACTGGCTCGCCTTCGGGATGCCTGAGCGCGTGGGGGTACTCAAGCGCGGGACGCGGGCCTTCAATATCACCGATCGCGGAATAAACGTGGGGGTCTTCTCCCGGGAGCCGCTGCTCAGCGGCTACGCGCCGCCTGAGGCGCCTGTGGAACTGTCGAAGAAAGCCTGGCTCATAGTCGAGAGCGTTGGTCAGGGGAATGTGATCATGTTCGCCGACAACCCGCTATTCAGGATGTTTGTGGAAGGTCAGCACCAGCTGGTGCTGAATGCGATCGTGCTGGGGCCGGCTTTTGGGGGTGGTGGTAGGCGGGGCTATTAGTTCCACCCTGGAAACTAGTTAGATACTAAAAGGGGGGTCTGCGGTACTTATCCAGTTCCGCCGGATTCAGAACCTTGAATTCCACACGCCTGTTCAACGTGCGCCCATCCTCGGTGTCGTTGCTGGCCACCGGCTGGCTTTCACCATAGCCGAGAACCGTGAACTGGCTGAGGCCGAGATCGGGGATGTTCTCCAGAATCCAGTTGAGCACCGACTGGGCGCGAGCCCGGCTCAGCTCCAGGTTGTAGACGTCGCTTCCGAAACCGTCCGTGTGCCCGCCGACCTCGATCTTCAGCTCGCTGTACTTGGCCAGGATCAATCCGACTTCCTGCATGGTCTGGAACGATTCCGGCCTGATGTCGGCGGAGTTGTAACGGAAGTAAATGGCATTCAGGGTCAGAAGGCCCTTGGTGATAAGTTCTGCTTCCATCCCGTACAGGCCGCGGCCCTGAGCATCCACAGGGATGCCCTGTGGAGTATTCGGCTCGGCGTCGATCCCGTCGGGTATTCCGTCACCGTCACTGTCGACGGCGCGACCGGCGGAGTCTACGACTGCACCCTGAGGGGTGTCGGCTTCGGCGTCGATCCCGTCGGGTACGCCGTCACCGTCGCTGTCAACGGCGCGGCCCTGTGCGTCGACCAGAGCACCGGCCGGCGTATCAGCTTCTGAGTCCAGACCGTCGGGAATCCCGTCACTGTCTGTGTCCAGGGCGCGGCCGACTGAATCGACCACGGCCCCGTGAGGTGTCAGCGGCTCCTCGTCTATCGAGTCTGGTACCCCATCTCCGTCACTGTCGGTCACGCCGGGTATTAAGCCTGGTCTTTCGCGGCGTGGTCTCGGCTGGCGTCCGGGCCTCTCGACAAGGTTGCCGAGAATTAACTCGACGCTGGCGTAGGCCGTCCAATCCTCGGCGCGGGTTCCGATCCCGTCGGTGCGGTCCTGAGAGAGACCTAGCATGTATCCCCCCCTCAGGTTCAGCCGGGGCATGAGTGTGACAACGGCTCCGAGACTGGCAGCCAGGTAATCCCTCATTATCTCTACCGGTGTCTCTGTCTCCAGCCTGCTTAACAGCTCGAATTCCAGGCCGGCATTCGGCAGTACCCACCAGCTGAGGCCTCCGCCGAGCATGGCATGGGTGGGTATGTTTATACCACCGGTCCCCTCCTCGGTGACAACGATGCCTTCGACTGCCCGAAGGTCGAATGATCCGATCGTGAGACTCTGCGAGAGGGAGAGGGTTACATCGAAGCTGTTCCTGGCGTAAGGATGGTTGTGACCGGAGAGCGCCTCCTTGTGGATCCCAGGTGTGACCGCGGCGTTGGCCGCGATGTGGAATGCCCTATCGGCCGGGCCGGGCCAACGAATGGTCAGGCCTATTGGGCCGGACGCATAGCCTAGCGTGGCGCTGCCGAATGCTAGAATGTTGTCTCCGGTGTCGGTCAGAAAGCTGCTGAAGGAGGCATAGAGCTGGATGTTGTCGGTAAGACCGAAGCCGACCGAGCCGAGGCCGAGCCCTGTGTTCAAATTTCCCTGGCGGCTCAGAGTGCCGTAGGCCCCTACGCTCAATGCGCCGCGTTGAAGAGTTATGGCCGACGGGATCAGGATTCCCCCGCGTGCACCCGTCGGGTATCCGGTCTGTGCAGCTGCCGTCTGCGGCCACAGGAAGAGCAGGATGATACCGCAGATAAAAAGGGTGCGGAAGGCTCGCGTTATTCTATCAGGCTTTTGCACAGTAAAAAGATAATGGCTACAGTCCCGAAGGTGGTCGTTGTCGATCTCAGGATGTCCCCGTTGTCTGTCTCCAGCGTCAACCTCTCAGATTGGAACAAGGTAGGTCACCGCGAAAAGAGGTGTCAACGGGCTTCACCTTAATAGAGTAGCTGAAATACCCGACGAATAGATCGATTGTAGATGACTGCAGGACCCGAGAAAAGGCTACATCAGCATAAGCTGCAGCTTGGTATCCAGGGTGCGCTCGAGGTAATCGAAGTCGAAAGGTTTATTGATGTAATCGAAAGCACCCAGCTCCAGGGCCTTTTGGGCAACCTCTTTCTCGCGGAAGCCGGTCATTATAATAATACCGATCGTCTCGTCGAATTCCTTGACGGCCTGCAGTACCTGGATGCCGTCCATTTTTGGCAGGTAGATGTCCAGCAGGATGACGTGGGGCCGCTCTTTCTTGGCGACCATCACAGCCTCAGCGCCGTCATATGCGACGAAGACCGTGTGCTCCTTATCCTCGAGGAATGCCTTAAGTATATCGACAATCGCGATCTCGTCGTCGACCACCAGAATTCTGGCCATTTATAATTCCCTTGCGGAAACCTTGTTATTTCCCATCCGGAATTTCCGGATGGGAACTAGTACGATATAGCGCGCGCTCTGGAGAGCGGCAACCCGATTCGACTGTCGAAAACCCCCGGTGTCCAACGCGCCGGGGGCTCTCCGGGCAACTGGTGCCGAAGGAGGGATTTGAACCCACACGGGCTTGCGCCCACTGCGCCCTGAACGCAGCGTGTCTACCAGTTCCACCACTTCGGCCTGCAACTCCGAAACGTATCTATCCGGAGCTTTTAAGTCAAGATTCCCGGTAACCATTCGTAGATATTTAATTTTCCTTGGGAACAGGTGCCTGTCGGTTTTGATTAATATGTCTGTGATCGAATTCATCACCATAGGAGCCTAGCCTGCGAGTGGGTGAATAGTATGGCTGAACGCCTCGTGGCGTCGAACAAACGTGCCCGCAGAGAATACGAGATCGTGGAGACCGTCGAGGCAGGGATGGTGCTGCTGGGCACGGAGGTGAAGAGCTTGAGGGCGGGACGGGCCGATCTGACCGGCAGCTTCGCCCGGGTTGAGGGAGGTGAGGTATGGCTGTACGATTGCCATATTCCCTCTTACGATCAGGGTGGGTACACGAATCACGAGCCGAAACGGCCCCGTAAGCTCATGCTCCATAAATCGGAGATCAGGCGCCTCGTGGGAAAGGTGGCTCAGAAAGGGGTCACTCTTATTCCCCTCAAGCTATATTTCAAGGGAGGGTACGCAAAAATATTGATTGCAGTTGCGCGCGGCCGCGTAAAGTCGGACAAGCGCCGGCGGATAGCCGAGGAGGAAGCGCGCCGCGAGATCAGACAAGCGGTGCGGCGTTTCAAAGGGTAAGGAACAACAGACAGGGTACAGTAGTCGTTCAATATGATGACCTATTCAGTTAGAATCAGCACTTGCTCGGCTAGCAGTACCATACGGGCAGCGGCCGCAGCATTGCTTCTGGGCTTTGTGTTCAATGCCGGCGTCGCGCATGCTGGTAACTGCCTCGTCCAGGGCTGGCAGCAGGGCGGCGAGAGCCGTGAACCGGATGAAACCGAAATGGTGGTTATCGCCCGCAACGGTGTGCCGACCCAGGAGCGGATACGTTGCGTGCGCCTCGAGGGGGGTGAGCTCTACCTCCGGCTCTACGATTTCGCTGCATACCTGGGTGCGCGCGACCGCCGCGACATCAAGAAAAAGTACGAGCTCTTTATAGAAGACCGCCGCCTGAAATTCACTCTCGGCTCCCCGATCGTGATTATAGACAACCAGCCGAGCCAGGCGGTCAACCTTCCACGTCCGGTGGTACTCCACCGGGGAGCCCTCTACGCACCGGCAGACGGCATTGCCATCCTGCTGACGGCGTTTACGGGAAAGGAATGCGAGTATCTGCCCCAGCAAGGGTGGCTCAATTACGGTGGAACGGGGCTGAACGTGCTGGGAATAAGGCTGACGCATCGACCGGAGCAGGGGACTGAAGTTGAGATACTTCTGACAGAATCCCTCAACTACGAAACCTTCTCCCAGGGGGAGGGTGCTCTGAATATCACTTTCGAGGGCGCGCGCGCCGATGTTGCGGCCCTGCGGCGGGTTCAGGGCAAGGGGCTTGTCAGAAAGATCGAAGTATTTGAGCAACGAGACAACGTGCTGCAGATAAGCTTCCGCCTCTCGCGCCGTTACAGGGACACGCCCGACTTCTACCGCACGAACGAGGGACTGCTCTTCGTTCTCCGGAATTCGGCAGCGGGAGAGCGGCTGGAGGAATCGCGCTCGACTTTCCCCACCGCCCCCGCCTTCGGTATCAGCACGGTCGTAATAGATCCGGGACACGGCGGGAAGGATCCCGGCAGTGTGGGCCCCACCGGCCTGAGGGAGAAAGATGTGGCCCTCGATGTGGCAAGGCGGCTGAAGGAGCTCTTTCGCAGAGATCCCCGCACCCAGGACATAAAAGTAATAATGACCCGCGAGACGGATGATTTTGTTACCCTCAGCAATCGTTACGAGAAGGCAAACAGCGAGAAGGGCGATATCTTCATAAGCATTCATGCCAATTCGTTCCGTGATCCCTCGGTAAACGGATTTATGACCTTCTTCCTGGCAGAGGCAAAAAACGACGAGGCGCGGCAGATCGCAGCGTTCGAGAACTCCGTGCTGAGGTATGAAGAGAACAGCCGTGCCCTTCAGATTGATGTGACGGAGCCGATGCTCAGAGGCATTCTTGGCGAGCTGATAAGCACGAAATATCTAGAAGAGAGCCAGGTGCTTGCGGGCCTGATCCAGGACGAGCTGAGGGGCCGCATCAGGCATCAGGTGCGCGACCGCAGGATTGACCAGGCAGGTTTCCTTGTCCTTAACGGAGCGAGCATGCCGAGCGTACTTGTTGAAATCGCCTTTATTTCCAACAGGGCTGAAGAGAACTTTCTGAGGCAGAACAGCTTCAAGAACAAGGTTGCAGAAGCCCTGCACGCCGCAGTAATCAGCTACAGGGAGCGGGTGGAAGTGGGTCGGTGAGCCCCCCCCGGCCACCATTTCCCCTCTTACAGCGCTGACAGACCGCCAAGACCGGATCGTATGAACCAGGAGCACATTCGTAACTTCTGCATCGTAGCGCATATAGACCACGGGAAGTCGACGCTCGCCGACCGCCTGCTGGAAAAGACCGGTATGCTCGAGCGTCTGGCCAATGTGGACCAGGTCCTCGACGACATGGACCTGGAGCGGGAACGGGGCATCACCATCAAGATGCATCCGGTGCGGATGCAGTATACGGCCGCCGACGGGGTTGAATACACACTCAACCTGATAGATACACCGGGCCA
>JAGLTZ010000089.1 GCA_023135015.1 Candidatus Latescibacterota bacterium | reverse complement strand
CCCATCCTTGACCGCGAGGGCTTGTACCCAGGGTTTGTCCTCATCGGCCGTAAAGATCCGCGCGTCGAGCAGTACAAGGTCCGCGGTCGCCGAACCCGGCTGACCGCAGCCGGCTATAGCTGATGCTGTCATCAACAGTGCCCCCAGATGGAATAAACGGTTCACAGTAATCTGCCGTCCTTTCTACAAGTCCTGTTCGAGCCTATACTTGCACTCAAATAGCCGTTCCGGCAACCTCCTACTCCCAGAAGGGAGCTATCAGTAGTGACGAGGCAGACGACGCCAGGAAAGTCATATAAAAGGCGTATCCGGCCAATACGGCCGATCTATCCTCTTGTGGTTCTCTTTGTCTTACTTCTTGTAGGGAGTTTACCCGGATCGGCACTGGCACAGTACCGGGGCGGTCGGGAACCCCCTGAAGAGGACTTTCTGGGTAGGAAGGGGGTACTGTTTGCCAGCACCGGCGGATTCTATGCCCAGCCGCTGCGTGAGTTCAAGAATCCGAACCAGGGGGCTGCGGCACACACGTTCAGCTGGAAGGTCAGCGTCGGGGCGTGGATTTCACAGCATATCACGACTGAGTTCGAGTGGGGGCTATTTAACAATGACCGCAATTCCGACATCCATCCCTTTTCCGGTAAGAGTTATGATTCTATCAGCTGGATGGGCTATGAGAGTACCTTCTGGCAGGTGGTATTCAGGTACCACCTGAGGGTGGAGAAACGTGTGATTCCGTATCTAACCATAGGTGGTGGACGGGTAGGCACCTCCTTCCTCCTCGACTCAGAGGCCTACGGCTATACGCAGCAGGTCAACCTGAGCAGCGGGACTGCCTCCGCCTTCAGTTACGGACTCGGTGCAAACGTAGTTGTGGCAAAGCATATTGCACTGGGCATAGAGTGCCGATCGATGGAGTGGACAAACCGATCGGTGATCCCCACTACCTGTATGTGGGGCATCTTCAGGTTTGGATTACACATGAGCTGGCATTTTTAAATCGTGCGGATATTGGTGGTATGAGAACATGTTTATCGACACTGTAAATATATATGTGACAGCAGGAACGGGAGGCAGCGGGTGCGCTTCCTTCCGCAGGGAGAGGGGCGTTCCCAGAGGTGGACCGGATGGGGGAAACGGCGGAAAGGGTGGAGATGTGATGATCGAGGTGGACGCGCACATGCGGACGCTTCTCGATTTCAAGAGGAAGCCTCACGTTAAGGCAGGGCGCGGCAGCCACGGCCGGGGCTCCAACAAGACCGGAGCCGACGGTGACGATGCCACTATCCGCGTTCCGCCTGGAACGGTTGTATACGATGAGGGTACAGGGGAGATGCTGGCCGATCTGATCGAGACGGGCCAGTCTGTTGTCGCGGCCGGTGGGGGCCGGGGTGGGAGGGGCAATGCACGGTTTGCGACCAGCGTCAACCAGGCGCCGCGTCAGTGGGAAGCGGGTGGACCGGGTGAGGAGAAGACCCTGCGTCTGGAACTGAAGCTGATTGCGGACGTGGGGCTTGTCGGCCTTCCAAACGCCGGGAAAAGCACACTGCTGTCACGAGTCTCTGAAGCCCGTCCGAAAATCGCCGATTATCCCTTTACAACGCTGGCGCCCAACCTGGGATTGGTTGGGTTGGGGGAATGGGAGAGCTGTGTAATGGCCGACATACCGGGCCTGATCGAAGGCGCGAGCGAAGGGAAGGGGCTGGGGACCGACTTCCTGCGCCACATCGAGCGGACGAGAGTCCTTCTTTACCTTGACGACATTTTCGGGGATAATCCTCTGGAGGATGTAAGCATCCTGAAGAAAGAGCTGTCCAGCTATTCACCTCTCCTGATCGAGCGGCCTGCTGGCCTGCTCCTTACAAAGCTGGACCTCGTCCCCCCCGAAGACAGGAGTGTTCATCTGGAGCTGCGAGGGCTGCCTGTCCATGTGCTGCCACAGGAGAGAGCCACAGGAACACTGCCTGATGTCATTGGAATGCCGTGTACGGCGGTATCGAGCCAGACAGGTGAGGGTCTGGAGACGGTGCTTCACCTGATCAAATTGCTTCTGAAGGGAGAAAGCGAGACCTGATTCCCCCCTTTCCCCCTTCTGCTCCCCTTCACGTTTAACCCCCGGTTTTGAATTCATGACTGCTCTACCCCGTCGGTTCGACTGAGCCGATCTGCCCCCCGAGACAGTAACGGGAGGTATCTGATGTCCGATCCGCTGCTCGAGTCACACGAGGCCCTGGCACTCAGCCTGTCCGGGGGAACATCGATTCCGAGATTAGCCGCGATCATTAAAAGATGCGGCAGCCTGCACAACCTCCTAAACCAATCCGACCGGGAGCTTCTTGGCGAGAGGGGGATAGGACCTTCCGGCCTGCGTAAGCTCAGGAGGTCGCAGACGGTTGATGTGGATAAGGCGGATGAGCGCATGAAGCATACCGGGATAATCCCTCTTATCTACAGTCATCCCGGATATCCCGAAGTTCTCTCCGAGGGGATGTTCGACCCGCCGCTGGTTCTCTATGTGAAGGGTGATGCCGGCGTTCTTCAGGAGGTGGGAGTGGCTGTTGTCGGGACGCGCAGGCCGTCTACGTGCGGCGAGCGGATGGCCCGCCAGCTGGGGAGAGATCTCGGCGGCTTCCCCTTCATCGTGATTTCCGGTCTGGCCACCGGGATCGACGGGCTGGCACACCAGGCCTGCATAACTGCAAAAGGCCGGACGGTTGCCGTTCTCGCCCATGGACACCACACCATTGAACCCTCTGCCCACCGGCAGCTGGCACATTCAATCCTCGATAAGGGCGGGGCGCTGGTTTCGGAGTATCCGTGGGGAGTGGATGCTCAGAAGCACACCTTTGTACCCCGCAACCGTATCATTGCCGGACTGTCTGTGGCCACAGTTGTGGTAGAGGGCGGCCTAAAGAGCGGCGCCCGTCATACGGCGGATTTTGCCCTGGAATACGGTCGTGTGCTGCTGGCGGTGCCCGGAAGGCCCACGGACCAGCAGTCGGCATTGCCGAACCAGCTGATCCGGGAGAAGAAGGCTGAGCTGTGCCGGGGAGTAGAGGATATCGTGGCAAGCATGCCGATGCACCAGGTAGATGGGGTCCAGCAGGCTATCGATGTCAGGGCGCGGGTGCTTGCCCGTAAGGCCGAGAAGCTCCTGCGGGCTCTGGGACCCGAGGCGATAACCCTGTTTGAAAAGCTGGGTGATGATCCGCTTCATGTTGATGACCTCTGCGGGCTTACCGGGTTGAGCCCGTCGAGTGTGCTCGCCCTGCTGCTTCAGATGGAAATAGAAGGGATTGTGGAACAGCTACCCGGCATGCGATACGTGCCGAATTTTCGCCTGTGACTCTAGATACTTACAGCCTTGGCTTCTGCCCGTCTCTGGCTGTGCTGGATAACGCGTTACCTGTTCATTGAAACGCGATAGATTCAATCCTGATCGCTTTTCGCGATTCTGGCCATAATACCATCCAGTGGAATCGCGTTCAGATCCAACCCGAGATCGGTTTGCGGATTCCCGCCCAGAGCAAGACCGAGAAGCTGGGGATACAGAAGAACCGGGACCTCATGTTCTTCCCCGAATCTTTTGTTTATCTGCTTCTGCATCTCACCATACATGAGATAGCAGGTCGGACATTGAAGGACCATGCAGTCGATCTCTTTCGTTTTCAGATTATTCAGTTTCCTGTTCACCAGGGATAGAGTCGTGTCCCTGGAAATGGGGAAGGTCTTTCCTCCACAGCACAGATTCGAGGTCTCATACGATATGGGAACAGCCCCTGTCGCTGAAATAAGCTGATGGAGTGTCTGCGGAGCATCCGGTTCATCGAATCCGGCGGAGATCCATTCCGGCTTCAGGTAGTGACATCCGTAATGAGGAGCGGCTCGAAGTCCTGATAGATCTGTTTTCACTGCCTCTTCTATCTTCTCGACACCGATATCCTCATACAGAACTCTGGAAATATGTTTCACCTCGATATTGCCGCGATATTCCAGAGCAACAGTCTGTAGTTTACTGTTCACCCCCTCTCTTTTTTTTGGGTCGGCTTTTAGTTTCTTCGCCGCTTCAGCCAGGGCACCGGCACATGAAGTACAGAGGGTGAGGATATTTAGTCCTCTGGCTTCAGCAACAGCCAGATTCATGGCGGCCAGGAGAAGTCCTGTCTCTTTATTCAGATCTATCTGGTTGAAACCACAGCATGCGAAGTCATCAATATCGATCAGCTCTATCCCCAGCTGTTTGAGAACCCATCGCGAAGAGAGTTCATACTGAAACACATATCTGGGAGTCGTGCACCCCAGGAAAAGAGCATACCGGTTCATCTAAGGCCGCTTCTTGACTATGAGTTCATCGAGTCCTGAGAGCTCGATCAGTTCTCTCACCTTTTCCCCGTCGAGCTGGAGAGGGGGGAGAGATAGAGCCTTTCTTCTCGTCTCCCAGGCTTCATCCGTCCGGAACACCATTCCTGTTCGCATGAGATGCCGGGTCTGGACCACCCACGCATATGGCGCATAGCCTTTCTCAGCTGCCATGTTCTTCAACACGTTCAGGATATTGAAGAATTCCACGCTCTGCGGGCAGTGTTGCTCACAGTTGCGGCAGGCGGAGCAATACCAGATGAGAGGACTGCTCAGTACTTCATCCTTCATCCCCAGCTGTACCATTCTGGCCAGTTTCCGGGGATCGAATCCATGATCGATCTCATGAATGGGGCAGCTGGCGGTACAGGCACCACAGGCGAAGCAGTATTTAAGACCCCCGGCACCTTCATTCCTCATCACTTCATATTTGAAGGCCGGGTCCAGATTCGGGACCTGTACTGTTTCTTCGGAATCATCTCCAGAAATATTTTCGGGCATATCTTCAGGGATATCTTCAGGCATATCTTCAGGGATATCATCCGGCTTCATCGAATAATCATCCTTCGAGCTCTTCGATGATGGCGTCTTTCAATTCCTTCCTGTCCGGTAGACCGACGAATTTAAGGATGCCGTTGATGGCTACTGCGGGAACAGACATTATTCCGTACTGTGCCGCTCTTGTTGCATCCACTGTGATGTCCACTTCCTCTATTATCAGCTCACATTCCAGTTCATCAGACAGTTCTTCGAGCATCGCTTTGACGGCAGGGCATCCAACGCAGCCGGGAGACATGAAATCTTCTACATATACTTCCTCCAACTTAATCATCCTTCTTTGTCCGGACCTGTTGTCTTGACTATGAACTCCGGTAGTTTGATTTCGCCTTTCCTCAATTCACCATCCACACAGGAAGCGGCCGCTTTGGCCTGTACTATCGAATCCGGGATGTCCTTGGGCCCCTGCGCGGCACCGCATATGTAGATACCACGCACATTCGTCTCCACCGGGCGCAGTTTGGGATGCACCTCCTGGTAGAACCCGTTCTCATCCAGTGCTGTGCCCAGGATCCCGGAGAGTTGTTCAGTGCCTTCAGACGGCAAGGTGGCGCATGATAGTACGACCATCTCCACCTCTAGGTTGAGAAGCCTGCCGAGATCGGGATCCTCTACTTTCATGATGAGGTTCTTCGTATCTGTCTCTTCAATGATCTCGCCCGGTCGTCCCCGGATGAAATTGATTCCCAGCTCCCGGGTTCTCCTGTAATAGGCTTCAAAGTTCTTACCCGCAGTACGCATATCTATATAGCAGATATATATCTCTGTATCGGGCAGGACCATCTCTCTGATTATCTGTGCGTGTTTCAACGCGTACATGCAGCAGATCGAGGAGCAGTATTCGTTTGTGTTTTCGTCGCGGGAACCTACGCATTGGATCATAGCGATGTTTTGAGGTTCCTTACCATCGCTCGGCCTTAAAAGTTTGCCTTTTGTGGGGCCATCAATGTCCAGGATTCGCGCGAGCTGATATTGTGTGATAACATTATCATATCGATCGTATCCGTATTCTGTTTTTTCCGTCGGATTATATTCATCAAATCCGGTGGCAACGATTATTGCCCCGGCTTTCAGTTCGATTGTACGGGATTCCTGGTCGAAATCTATAGCATCAGTAGGGCATTCATCTTCACATAGACGACAGGCACCCGTCTTCATATACAGGCAGTTCTCATCATCAATAACGGCCTTCTTGGGTATCGCCAGATCGTAGGGGATATATATGGCTTTTCGCTCGCCGATGCCGGCTGAATAAACACTGTCGATCACCTTCTGGGGGCACTTTTCCACACAAAGCCCGCAGCCTGTGCAGCTATCTTCATTGATATATCGAGGCTTCCGGGTCACTTTGACGCTGAAGTTCCCAATATATCCTTCAACAGCGGTGACTTCTGAATAAGTCAGCAGATTGATGCCGGGATGTATGTTGGCATACGCCGTTTTGGGGGCCAGGATACATGGAGCACAGTCGTTAGTGGGGAAGACCTTATAGAGTAGCGCCATCTTCCCCCCGATAGTGGGCAGACGCTCCACAAGATTCACTTCATAGCCCTTATCCGCCAGATCCAAGGCCGCCTCGAGTCCGGCCACCCCACCGCCGATGACCAGGACCGACGGCTCAGTCTTCACTACGACCTGTGGGATTACCCGCTTGAGGCTCATCCTTTTAACGGCCTGCTTGATGAGCTTCTTCGATCTCTCCAGCGCTTCATCCGGGTCGACTTTCTCGGGGTTCCCGTGCATCGTCCATTTTCTGATATCGATCAGATCCACGAATGACGGTTCTATACCCGCGCTCTCACCACATCGCTGGAAAGTCATCAGATGCAGGGAGGGAGCGCACGCGGCTATGATGACCCGATCCAGTTCCTGGTCCTGAATGGCGTTCTGGATATCGATCTGCCCATCTTCAGAACAGGAGTACCTGTTTTCGGCGACGAACTTTACACCCGGTGTCTCTCGTATACTTTGCAGCAGGGCTTCTATGTCGACTCCGCCGGCGATATTCTTGCCGCAGTGACAGATGAAGACTCCGATTCGTTTATCTTTACTGTCAGACGGCACGGGATCAGTCAACTCCTGTCCATCGAAGCGCTGGAGGCATTTGCCCTATACGTACCTGCTGATATTTCTGGATAGGTCGGTGGCCGCGACCGCAGCCTGTGAAGCAGCCGTAACCACAAGCTTCACGGGATTGGTGGTGATATCGCCGACGGCATATACTCTGTCTATGTTCGTCTTCGAGTTCTCATCGATGATGATATAGCTGTTCTCATCGACATCGATCCCGGCTTGACTCACGATCTCAGAGTTGGGGATTTCATTTGACTGAATGAACACACCATCAATATCTGTATCTCTGGTTTCTCCGGTTTTGCTGTCTGCCAATACAACACCTGTTACATTGATGTCTCCCGTGATTTCCTTTAATTCCAGATAATTACATATTTCCACCTTTTTTTCTGCCAGATCATCGATACAGACTTTCTCCGCGCATAAATCCTTTCCCTGACAGACTAACTTCACATCGGATGCCAGCCCGGAGAGATATATCGCTACTTCTGCCGCCCGGCAATCATGTCCCACAACAGCTACTTTCTTATCTTTGAAGAAGTGTCCATCGCAGACCGCGCAATAACTGACACCTTTACCCCGGAACTCTTTCTCCCCGGGAATGTCCAATAATTCGTAACGTCTTCCCATCGCAAGAATTACAGCATCAGTTCTATAATCGGACCCATCTGTTTTTAAAACATATTCATCGTCATTGAAATTTAATCCGAGCACCTTTTCGAATTGATGTATTTCCGCTCCAGATTCGCCGCATTGTTGTACAATTTTTTCGATTAGATCCTTTCCGGCAATACCTTCACTCAGACCGGGATAATTCTCAAGGAGAGGGATCTCAGCGGCACAACCCCCCGGCATCTTTTCCTCGATGATCAAGGTGCTGAGACCATAACAGGAGCAATACATGCCTGCGGTGAGTCCGGCCGGTCCTGCTCCTATCACGATCACATCTCTGTGCTCCATCTGGATGCTCCCTCGTCACATATGTTGGGCTTGAACAAACTACTTTTCTCCTGAATCGAGTACAACGAGTATATCCGTACGGGCGTGACAACCCCCGACAGGCTCCTAGGTGTGATAAATTCATTGACCGGACCGTTATCTAGTGTCATAATATACCTAAGTACATAAAGTAGTTAGTTCCCGGAGGAGAACAAGTTGAGGGGAGTCCAATGCCCCAAAGGAGACGTCGGCGAGTCAGGGGTGGGAGAGGAGGATACACCGGAGGATCTATTCGCCGTTTTCTGGAACCGGTCCTGCTACTGCTCCTGCACGAGGGGCCGAGTCACGGATATGAACTGGTCAGTACGTTGGAACCTTTTAGTCTGGATGATGTAGCCTCTGGCCCGGTTTACCGCACATTGCGCGAATTGGAGACATCCGGTCTGGTACGATCGGAGTGGGACACCGAATCCTCGGCAGGGCCGGCGCGCCGGATTTACCGGTTAACGAAAGCCGGGCATCGTTATCTGGTTGATTGCGTGGAAGAGCTGCGCGATACGAGCAGTGTACTCCATCGCTTTATATCCGCTTATGACAGGCACATGAAAGAAGGCACGGGCGAGTATCACTGAAAGGAGTTGAAAGCAATGCCAGGAGGAGATCGCACGGGACCGAGAGGTGTGGGACCCATGACGGGACGCGGTTTGGGTTACTGCGCAGGCTACAGTTCGCCAGCATACAGCGCGCCAGGATACGCTGGGGGCCGTGGTTGGGGGGGCGGTGGATGGGGGGGCGGTGGACGTGGATGGCGCCATTGGTACTATGCTACCGGTCTGCCGGGCTGGGCGCGTGCAGGCTATTCGCCAGGCTGGGCATACCCCCCTTATCAGCAGCCAATGCCAGAAGAGCAGGAAACCGAACTGCTCAGGAACCAGGCAGAAGCGCTCGGGCGAGAACTGGAGGCCATAACAAAACGCCTCGAGGAACTCGAAAAGAAAGACTAAGTACACCGTTCCGCAATTACGCTGGCATTCGAGCGCCGATGCATTCCGGCC
>JAGLTZ010000088.1 GCA_023135015.1 Candidatus Latescibacterota bacterium | reverse complement strand
ATCCGGATACTCTAGATGGGCACTAGCGACAGGCTCCTAGGCGGTACCCATTACCATACACGCCGGGTGGAAAGCGGCAATGGCTCGAAAGAGGAGAAAATCCGGAAGGGGCGCCGGCACAGGCATCCCCTCGCGCGAAGGACGGCTCCACGAGGCGCTGGAAGGGGCCCACAGGTGGCTGCGCCGGAACAAGTTCAAGAGCTCTGCGAAGCTTGTCGGCCGCGTCAGGCTCATGGCGATGATGGGAAGTGATTACCTGGAAGGCAGGTACACGAGAATTCCGGTCACCACTATATGGGTTATCATTTTCGCCCTGCTGTATGTGGCCTGGCCTTTCGATATTATTCCTGACTTCATCCCGGGAATGGGCTGGTTGGATGATGCATTTATCATAGGCCTGGTGTTCGGAGCGATCAGCCGTGACCTCCGTAAGTACTGCAAGGCAACCGACCTGAATCCGAATCTCTTCGGCCTGTGAACTGGAACGATTTCGCAAAAAAGATTAAGTGTATGAAAAGATGGGACGCAGGCTTCGTATCACGCTACGTGGATAGAAACAGGCATGTTCGCTGAGGTCGAACGAGAACTTCTGCACAAATGCCGTGCCGGGGACTGGAAGGCATACGAACCTATTGTGCGGGCCTATGAAGGAAGGCTCTACGGCGTTGCCCTGAGTCTTGTGCGTAACACCGAGGATGCCCGCGACCTCGTTCAGGACACGTTTGTCCGTGCTTTCAAGTCGATGGATCTTTACGATCCCGAGCGGCCGTTTCTGGGATGGGTCCTGAGTGTCTGCAGGAATATCTGTATCGACTTTCTGAGACGCCGCAGGTTCGGGCGCAGCCTGGAGGGTGACCAGGATGAGAAACCTCTCCAGATTTCGGACCCGGGTGCACAGACCGACCGGTCTCTGCTCGACAAGGAAACCCGTTCGCTGATATGGAAGGCTCTGGGGCAGTTGAGCGATGAGCACCGCGAAGTACTCGTTTTAAAGGACATGCAGGACCTGGAATACGGGGAGATAGCAGAGATACTCAACATTCCGCAGGGGACCGTAGCCAGTCGGGCATACTACGCCCGGCAGGCTCTTCGAGAGACCCTGGAAAGCATGGGGGTGGAATACCCATGACGCCATCACACCATGAGCCCGGAACCACATCGTCGGGTGGGGACCGCCACGATTGCGAGGAGTTCCTGGAGGATCTGGCCCGTTATGTGGATGGCGAACTCCACGGGGCTGATCTGGAGAGGTTCGAGTCTCATCTGGCAGGATGTACCGAGTGCCTGCGGGAGGTCGCCGTTTTCCGTTCGCTGAAAGGAGAGCTTCAGAAAATGGGTATGAAGAAACCCGAAGTACCGGGCGGCACTGTCTGGGGTGGGGTCAACAAGCGGATCGCACGGCCTACGGGCTGGATATTCATGGTTGTCGGGATCGTGATGTACCTGGCCTATGCGGTCTATACTTTCATCCAGTCACCGATGGATCTTTTCGGGAAACTTGCCACTGGATTCGTGGTGATAGGGTTTGTCGTTCTGCTGGCATCGGTAGGGTATGAAAGGATCCGCAGTTACAGGACGGATCCTTATAAGGGAGTTGAGAAATGATCGTCATTACATCAAATGACATTTCGGGCAAGAGGGTTGTAAAAACCCTCGGCCTGGTCAGGGGAAGTACCATCCGCGCCCGCCATCTCGGCAGGGATATACTGGCCATGCTCAGGATGATGGTCGGAGGTGAGGTCCACGAGTATACGAAAATGCTGGCCGAAGCGCGTGAGCAGGCTATTGATCGGATGCTCGAAGAGGCACATACGCTTGGTGCTAACGCGGTGGTGGCGGTCCGGTTCATGACGAGTATGGTTGCATCTGGTGCCGCAGAGATTCTCTGCTACGGCACCGCGGTGGTTGTCGAGGAGGAATAATCAGGAGGAAGTTAAGGAATCTTCACTCTCGCGGGCAAGGAACGGTCCTGCTTCCCTTTCCAGCAGGTACTTCCCCAGCTCCAGCGGCTGGGCGAGGAAGGACCGCGCGGTCAAAATACCCGTCTCTCTGTCCAAAATTGCAATCATCCCCGGATATTCCGCCCAGTGTTCAAAAGGATCTATCCCAAAGGGAGGACGCACCCTCTGGGCCAACGTCCGGATCAGATCCTCCACCTGGCGGCGCTCGGGTGGCCTCAGCCGACGCCTCGCCTCCGGTGGCAGCCGGAGGTTCCACTTCGGCCCGTCGGGTCCGGGCGGCAGCGTTTCGCCTTCAAGCAGGTCGGCGATCTCCTCAGTGAGCTCTGACTGCGACAGCGGGTCCATCATTTCGAAAAATGGGCTGTGATCCAGATTCGACTCTACTGCGGCGGAATCGGACACCATATAGCGGATTTCACCACCATCGGCGGCCATGGGGAAGGAACCGGCGCGGACTTCCTGGTTCTCAAGGGGAAGGAGAGCCTCGAGTGCGGCTCGCAGCAGAAGATCCCCCCTCGCCTTCATCAGTCGGGCCATCATCTCCCCGGTTGCGCGGTTCTCGAAGTCGGCCGGGAAATGGGGAGCAAGGATCCGGTACGCCGCGTCGAAGTTGCTGCCGTCGGGAAGAACCGGGATGACCAGCGGCCGATGAGTTGGGAACGACAGCCGATCCAATTTCACGAACCTGCCGATCACGATGTCTGTCGGTTCGGTGTCGCTGGGCAGAAAAATCCTCGGGACACTAATTGTAACATCCAGTGCGGGGGGGAGTCTCAGATTGACCGATCCCGGCTCATCGGACGACGGTAGGTAATCGATTTCGAAAAAACCCTCGAAAGATCGAAGAAATGCCTGGAGGGTCTGCCGGCTTCCCGGGATCCGCTCACCGCTGTACATGCGCTCGCGGAGCAGATCTGGTATTGATGGCAGGTCGTCCAGTGTAAATCCGTCCAGCAGGACTCCTTCCATCCACAGGTATGAGGCCCATTCGTCCCACTCCTCGTATTCCTGGGCCATGTGACCCTGCTCCTCCTCGCGGTATTGCTCTTCCCACAGCAGGTCGCTGTATGCCTGAAAGACTCTGGTGTAGGTCTCGTTTTCCCTCCACTGTTCCAGATAACCAGCTGTTCGGTTCAACTTCACCAGTATCGGGCCGCAGCAGTTCCGGTAGAGGCGTCCGCTACCACAGATGCACTTCACCTTGAGAGGGATATCGGGAAGGGGTATGTATGGACCTCTTGCAATCATGGAAATCCTAAATTGTCGGGTACCCGGTAATATGCAAGTAGTTGTTTGATTTTCGTAATCAACCCGACCGGGATCCTTACGGGCCCCTCCCTATAGCGGTCAAGAAATAGATGTTCCGGTTCGGCCAGACCGTCCCACGTAAGTGCGTATACGTCGAGCATTCCCTTATCGAGAGGAGCACCAAAAAGGTCGAAGGGGCAGCAAGCCCCTATCCTCTCGTAAAATATAATTTCACCGTTAGGACCCCAAAGAGAATTTAGAAAGCGTTGCTGACGCTCAAGGGGACCCTGACTGGTAACCTCGGAGTCGTATCCTCCAAGACCTATCGGCTTCTTTGAGGTCCAGCCATAGACTTCTTCCCTGCTCGTTTCTGTCAGTATCTGTACGGGACCCCTTCCGCTCTCTCCAAAAGGCCAGCCGCGACCGCTTTCAGATGCTTCCACCAGAAGGTGAGGGAAGCTGCCTGGTGTGGATGCTGTGGCACAGCTGCAGAGGAGGGGGAGGGGGAGGAGGAGGATTGGAAACAGCCGGAAGCTGCACCGCAGCGGTCCATCCCCGGTTTTACTGAAACAGTCCATATATGAAGAGTGGAAAAGAAAAATCCCCATGTCCAGCCTCTATGATTTCCTGTTGATCTTAATATATAATATTTATCTTATGCTGCTTTCTGTTCCGGAGCGTCGGAATGGCGTGCTATGCTGGAATAGTTGTGAAAAACTTTCTCCTTACACCATGGAGTCTGATTCATGAATCAACCGGCCTACTCCGACTCGCCTCACGAAGCTTCCATGGATACCGCCCCGTCGGAAGGGGGGGGAATGCCCATAAGTTCAGCGCTGCGTATTCTAATGGGGGTCGGTTTCCTCGCCGTCGGATTGGTACAGGGGGTAGGAGCGTTCACAGGTGAAGTTGAGGGCGGTATCGTTTTCATAATCGATGGTCTGGGGTTTTTCCTGCTTGCGGGAACCGGCGTCACCATGTTGATGAATCGCTTTTACTCTCTCTACCTGCTTCTGATTTGGGCGGTTCTCGGTATAGTGGGATCTTTCCTTGGTGAGGGGGATCTTGCACTGCCTGCACTCTTCGCGCGGATCATGGTAGGCCTGGTAGCGCTGGCGGCGATAGGGCAGCGGCAAACGCGCTCACCAAGCTAATTCCTGATGGTTTTATATCGACAATTATCTGGATTCTTTGTAAGTAAAGGACAGGTGCCGGACGAACAAAAAGAGGTATAGCCGGTCAGTATTCCGGTTCGCTCAAAACGGGTCGGGCTCGCCGCATTCGCTATCCGATCTGCGGCGACCGTTAGAGCAAGCCTCTATTCATCCGGCACCACTTTATTCCCGATAACAGACCCCTGCCTGAGGCGGCGGGGGCCTTTTTATTCCTAGTGCAACTTAGGGTCACTGCTTCTTCAATCTATTCAATCGTTTTATGAACTTGTGGGAGAGTGAGAAATAACTACGAGATCGGCACTGCTACCCAAAGAGACGAGTTCATCGAGCCTGAATCCCCGCTCAGGTAGAAGAAGTGGGGTCTATCCAGTGCATCTATCACTACCCTGAAGACCTTCATCCGGTTGGTTGCACCAACTCTGGCCAAATCCTTGACGACGTCTACCAATTCCCAGGTGTGATCAGTTCCCGCCTCGCGTGTGGCCATGTTGACCGTAAAACGGGCAGCTCCCTGCCAGGCAGCAAAGGCGACATACGGCTTGCCTTCGGAGCTGAGACAGATATCGAAATTACCTACATAAAGATCCTCAAAAATCGGGAGAGTCTCCGATACCCAGAAGAGTCCCACTTCGTCTGAGTCCAGCAGCTGCCACACCAGAAGGTTGTCCTGGTACCCGACGGAACCAGCTACAAAGGGGAAACCGCCACTGGATACTGCGAGTGCGAGGTTTACGCCGGAATTAGTGATCTCCATTGATATCGTGGTGTCGGCATCGGCTCGTCTGTACTGCCCGTAATCCTGACTCGTCCGGTGAAGGACAAGATGTTCCCGACCCAGGGCATCGATGGTGAAATCATCGACAGTGGAATAGACACCCGTCTGGGGGACCTGACTCAGGGTCCAGCCAGTATCGGCCAGCGCAGCTCTTACCAGGCCCACACTGCCTGCACGGAGGATTGTAACCGGCCTTCCCTGGCTGTCAGAAGCCAGTGCGCCATAGCTTGTGGAGTCCCAGGCGACATTGTTGAACTTCGGGATGACGAGGGATGAATCGCCGGCGCCACCGACACGGTACAGTTTCATGCCGACCTCGGAATTTGAGGCTAGAATCCACCACGCCCCTCCAGGGCCTGGTGCAAGGCTGATCGAAGACGGATGCAGCCCCTCTCCCGATAGGGTGGCGATCGTGCTCCATGCTCCGGCGCTGCTTTCCAGAAGTATGAGTTCCCGGTAGTCGGTCGCGGCCGCAACGGCAATGTGTCCATCGGGCGCCGACGCCGCTGCAACCTGCCAGATCGTTGCTGATTCGAGGACCAGACTGAAAGTGAAGCGGTTCTCGTTGCGGGTCTCGGAATGGGACGGGTCGAAAGACTTGCGCGTACAGGCCGTGATCAGGGCCAGCAGCAGAAATACAGGTACCAGCCAGCAGGATATCTGAGTGCGACATGGTTTGTTTAGGTGAGGCATGGAAACTCCCCGGCTAACAATTGCAAAACCTGCTTCACGTCCGGAACAGGATCGGGTGGCGGTGTATTGAAAAGACGGTCAGAAGGGTCCTGCCGTCCACACCTTTTCACCCCTGCGGAATCGTCAAAATACTATCCACCGTCAAAACTGGAATATTTAGGTGGAACTTGCAAGCCTGCAGGTGGAAATTTAACATGCTTATCTGTCGGCAGGTGTACAGAGCGCAATTGAAGGGGTATCTGTGATAGCTGAACCCGATCCAGCACCCGTGACCTTCGAAGATAGTACCGGTGTGCCCAGCGCACTTGAGGCGCTGGAGCCTGTAGTACGCCGGTTGCTGTCCGCACTGAGGGGGGCCTCGGCCGCTTCGGAGGCTCTTCTCATGTTTGGCGATCCCAGAGACGACAATAAGATACGCCTCCTGCTGGATGCCGCCGCGATAGATGGGGACACCTTACCCGTATCCGATCTTGTGTCTATTCCGCTGGGCGGGCTCAAAGACGATTTCCCCGAGGATAATTCGACCGTAGTCTCCCTTGAGGAGAGGTATGCCGATCTCTGGATCGGTTTCGGGCTTGAGCGACCGGTAGATGCCCTCTGGGTCCCTCTTCAGTTCGAGGACCGTTTCTTCGGAGGGATACTGCTTGCAGGAGGCAGTGTGACCGACCCTCTCTCCCCAACCGCTGCCATTGAAGTGAAAACCGCTTCGGACCACCTGGCCAGCCTTCTGAGCCAGGTAGTCCGGTTAGAACGGGAGAATGAAAAGCTGGTTCAGCTGATACGCATGCTCCAGCTGACCCGTACCCTTATGCGTGAAGCTGAAGCCGGACACCTGCTCAATATGGTCCTGAACACCCTCTCGCGGATCGTAGGCAACAACCGCCTTGCGCTTTTCCCGACGACCGTGCTCGGCGAGCACCGGACATATGTTAGGCATGTGGACTCCAAAGAGGTGGCGATCCTCCACGATCTGGTGCTCAAGCATCTCGATCCGCGCTCTGATCTGAAGGTTCAGGGGCGGCAGGCGTGCAGCGATATCGCCGAAGTATATCCAGATCAGGAGTTATCGACTTTTTCCAGGGTGACACCGTGGGTGCTGCGCGACGCCGGGCGCACATATCTCGGAATGCTCTACCTCTTCGACAACGATCCCGCTCAGGAGGATACGCTGAGCCACGCCGTTATCCGTACCATCGTGGTGGAGCTGGAACACACGCTGCGCCGCTATCTGCTGGAGGATGCCACCGCCCACGCCATCAGCGAGCTTCCATACCGTATCTGGTCTCGGGAGTACTGGCTTCGCCGCTTTGAAGAGGAGATCAACCTAACCGGGCGAAGGGGAACCCGTGTGACCTGCGGCATCCTTGAGGTCGTCAACTACGATGATCTCCTGGAGGGAATGGACGACCTGTTATTAAAGGAGAGCATTCTCACTTTCATACAGGTGATCAAGGCGAGTGTGCGTGAAACTGATCTCATCTGCCGGCTGGACCGCAACCATTTTGGTGTCCTTTTTCTGGATGCGGCAAAGACGAAAGTGCTGCCCGCCCTGGAGCGGGTCGCGAACCAGATCCAGCGCATGGTAGGGGGCACGGCGTTGGCCCCACGCATCAATTTTGTTGCCGGCCTGGCAGAATACCCGTGGGATGGTGAGGGGGTACCCACGCTGCTTCGCAAGACATGGACCGCTACAGCCATGGCGCGCTCCAAGGGTAACTATGCACTGGAGCCGTACGATCACGAATCGGCCCTGTCATTTCTCAAACGGCATGAGGAAATCAGGGAAGAGGTATCTGTCTATCTCGAACTGCTGGGGGATCTGGAGCTCTCCAGCACGACGATTACTCCTTCTCCATCTCCGCCCGAGGAACGCTAATTCTGCGTTGCCTGCACTGCTCGGTTCCTTAACTTGGATATAATTGGTCGGATTTTATAAGGAGGTGCTGGAAATGGATTTATCAGAGAAGACCGATCCAGTGGCCGGTGCTGCCGGGGAAACTCCTGCCTCCCGGAGCATTCTGGATCCGTATGCCCTTCGAAAGGATTTCCCCATCCTGTCGCGCACCAGCAACGGAAAGCCCCTCGTCTATCTGGATAACGCTGCGACCAGCCAGAAACCTGAGGTGGTGCTGAGCGCCCTCGACAGTTACTACAGAACTTACAATTCCAACGTTCACCGGGCCCTGCATATCCTCAGCCAGGAGGCCACCGGTGCATACGAGGCGGCCCGCACAATCCTCAGCCGGTTTATCGGGGCCCCCGATCCGGCCACCTGCATTTTCACCAAGAACGCCACAGAGGGCCTCAACCTGGTCGCCAATGCCTGGGGCCGGGCCAATCTCGCCGCCGGCGACGAGATCCTGATCACGGAGATGGAACACCACTCGAACATCGTGCCGTGGCAGATGGTAGCAGAGGTGACAGGAGCCAAAGTCCGCTATGTACCGATCACCGATGAGGGCAGGCTAGATATGGAGGCCCTCGACAAGCTCCTGACCCCCCGTACCCGGGTTGTAGGCGTGATCCATGTCAGCAACGTGCTGGGCACAATCAATCCAGTCGCTGAAATTGCACGCAAAGCCCATGAAGCCGGTGCGATCGTCGTGCTGGACGGCGCGCAGAGCGTTCCCCACCTGCCTGTGAATGTGGTGGAGTTGGATGTCGATTTCCTGGCATTCAGCTCTCATAAAATGTACGGCCCAACGGGGGTCGGGGTGCTGTGGGGCCGCAGAGAGCTTCTGGAGGAGATGCAGCCTTTCCTTGGCGGTGGCGAGATGATTGAGTTCGTCGCAAAAGAGGGGACCACGTACAACAAGATCCCTTACAAGTTCGAGGCAGGTACTCCCAGCATCGCTGAAGTGATCGGAATGGGGGCGGCGGCCCAATACCTTCAGGGGGTAGGTCTTTCCAGCATCCACGAATATGAGAGTTCTCTGATCCGGTATGCTCTGGAGCGGCTTGAAAGCCTGGAGGGGATCCAGATCTTCGGACCGCGCGATGAAAGGGCGGCCCTTGTGTCGTTCAGCCTGGACGGCATCCACCCGCATGATGTTTCGACCATGCTCGACCAGGACTTCGTCGCGGTGCGGGCCGGCCACCACTGCACCCAGATACTGCACGCAGTCTTGAAGAGGCCGGCGACAACCAGGGCCTCCTTCGCCTTCTATAATACACGTGAAGAAGTCGATGTGCTGGTGGAAAGCCTTCGGAAGGCAGTTGAGTTCTTTTCCGGACGGTAACTACTCGGTAGAAACTTTTTCCCCGCTCTCCCCCAGAGCAGTCATAAGAGCATGCCAGCTCAGAGTGGCGCACTTCACACGGATGGGGAATTCGCGCACTCCGGCCATCACTGCGAGTTTACCCATCTCGGGGGCGACTTCAGCTTTCTGACTCGGGTCCCCGGTCACCATCTCGTGAAAACTTTCGAAGAGGGATCGCACCTCTTTAAGAGTCTTTCCCTTCAGGATTTCGGACATCAACGAAGCTGAGGAAGTGGAGATAGCGCAGCCCGACCCCTCGAACGAGATGTTCCTGACCACGTCCCCTTCCATTTCTATGTATATGGTGATGTCGTCTCCGCAGAGAGGATTATGTCCCCTTGCCTTGTGGCTGGCGTTTTCCAGCCTGCCGAAGTTGCGGGGGTTCCGGCTGTGGTCGAGGATGACTTCCTGATACAGTTCTCGGAGATCAGACATAGAGCACTAAACCGCCTGTCGCACGATGTCACTATGGGGGAGCCGGTTAAGGAGCAACTCCTTCAGATCTTTCCTCACCGGTTTGAATTCAACCCGCTCTATGCACTCGCTGGCGAATGCGTATATGAGCAGACTGCGTGCGGCCTCCTCGCCAATCCCCCGCGAACGGAGATAGAAGAGCGCATCCTCGTCGAGCTGGCCGGTTGTGGAACCGTGGGTACATTTTACGTCATCGGCGAATATTTCCAGCTGGGGGTTCGAGTTGACCATTGCCTGCTCGGACAGCAGCAGGTTGCGGTTCGTCTGTTCCGCATCGGTCTGCTGTGCGTCGGGATGGACGTGGATCCTTCCGTTGAAGACCGCTCTCGACTGCTCTTCCAGGATACCTTTGTACAATTCTCGGCTTGTGGAGCCCGGCCTGGTGTGTTCCACGGTCAGATGGTTGTCAACGAACTGATGCCCCTTCACCAGGTAGAGCCCGTTCATGGTGCACTCGGCTCCTTCTCCGTTCAGAACGGCGCCCAGGTCGTTTCGCACAAGGCCGCCGCCGAAGGATATCGACTGGCTTGTGACGGTGCTCTCACCGGCCAGGTAGAGCTGCTGGGTCGCGATATGGTAAGCGTCAAGGCTCTCGTGCTGCAGCTTGTAGTGCTGGATTGTGGAGCCTTCCCCGGCGACGATCTCGGTGACGGCACAGGTGAGGTATTTACCCCGTTCGGTACCCGCATAACTCTCGATGATCGTTACCTCACTGCCTTCCTCCGCGATAATCAGGTTACGGGGATATGAGACCGTCGGCTCACCAGTTCCCGTCGAGATGTAAAGAAGGTGGATAGGTTCACGGATCACGCTGTTGCGGGGGATAAAGATGAAAGCCCCTTCTTTGAGGAATGCGGTATTCAGCGCTACGAAGGCGTTATCCTCGAATGAAGCATACCTGCCCAGGTGAGCCTGGACCTTCTCAGGGTGGGTTCTGAGGGCATCGGCCAGATTGCCCATGACCGCGTCCTGGGGCAGATCACACAGTGAGGAGAATGTCGGGCAGTAGTGGCCGTTAATAAAGACCATCTCAGCGCACACCACATAGGAGAATGGAACCATCTGCATGGGACTGATCTCGCTCTCACCGCTTCCTATCCTCCTGAATGCGGTGCGGGCGATAGGGGCGATGTCGGTGAACCGCCACTGCTCCTGGGAGGTCTTCGGGAAACCGATGTCCTCGAACCGGCCGATGGCGCTGTGACGCAGCTGAGCCAGCGCTGAGGGCTCATGGGGGGGGAGCTGGGACGAGAAGCTGGTGTAATCCTCCAACCAGCTGCCCATCTCTGCTACGCTTATAAAGTCGTGGAGTGCCATGGGCGGTGACCTCAGTCCTGCCCTTCCTCGCTGCCGTCCGGGGGCTGCTTCTTGAGCCAGGTGTAGCCCTTCTCCTCCAGCTTTTCAGCCAGCTCTTTGCCGCCAGACTGCACGATCTGGCCGTCTACCAGCACATGAACAAAGTCGGGAACGATGTAGTTGAGCAGGCGCTGGTAGTGTGTGATTACCAGGAACGCACGCTCCTGGTTCCGCATCGAGTTTACGCCGTCGGCCACGATTTTGAGCGCATCGATGTCCAGCCCGGAGTCGGTCTCGTCGAGTATGGCCAGCTTTGGTTCGAGTACGGCCATGTGGAAGATCTCGTTCCGTTTCTTCTCACCCCCCGAGAAGCCTTCGTTGACA
>JAGLTZ010000087.1 GCA_023135015.1 Candidatus Latescibacterota bacterium | reverse complement strand
AAAGTACCCGGCTCCCCTTCGTCCGCGTTGCATACCAGGTAGACCGGCTTCCCGGTGTCTTTGGGAATGAATCCCCATTTCATCCCCGCAGAGAATCCAGCCCCCCCGCGGCCCCTTAAGCCACTCCTTGTAACATCATCCGTCACCTCCGCCGGAGTTTTCTCTTTCAACACCTTCTCGAGGCCCTCGTAGCCTGATTCCATCGAACGGTATGAATCGAGGGTGAGCATCCCGTCGATGGCCTCTGGGGTCATCAGGATGGGAGGTTTCTCTCCGAGGCTGCGGAACGGGCCGGCGTTCATCACTCTGCGCCCTCCTGCCCGTCCGGCCATCCCCCCGGAACTCCCGAGCCGCCCGGAGGGCGGCGTCCCTGGCGTAACGCCTCGACGACTTCCTCGCACTGTTGGGGCCTGAAGCTCTCGAAGTAGTCGAAGTCAACCTGGACCGCCGGCGCTGTACCACAACAGGCGAGACATTCCGCGCTCTGCAGCGTTATCAGGCCGTCCTGGGTGGTTTCTCCGAAGTCGATGCCGAGCAGCTCTATGAACCGTTCGGATACTTCGCGGCCCCCGGCCAGATCGCACGAGAGGGTCCGGCATACGCTGATGACGTGCTTCCCCCTGGGCTGTGTATGAAGGTTGTGATAGAAAGTAGCCACGCCGGCTACTACCGATTCCGGAATCTCCAGTTCCGACGCAACGTGACTCAATACCTCATTGGAGAGATGACCGAATTCCTCCTCGGCCAGTTTCAGCGCCAAAATCAGCAGACTTCTCGGCTCGGGATATTCATTACGAGCCGCCTCGAGGATTTCGCGCGTATGCACCGAGAATTGCGGTCCCATCAGCAGTCGAGTTCCCCGGCGATGATGTTCAGGCTCGAGACAGTGGCCACAGCGTCGGAGATCGTGCCTCCTACTAGCAGCTCCGTGATGGCACTGTAGCAGTAGAAGCAGGGGCGCCTTACGTGTACCCGGTAGGGGTTCATACCGCCATCGCTGACAATGAAGAATCCCAGCTCACCGTTGGCGGCTTCGGTGGAGAAGAAGAACTCCCCTGCGGGCGGTCGAACACCGTGCATGATCAGTTTGAAGTGGTGGATCATGCTCTCCATCTTGGTGTAGACGTCCTTCTTCTCCGGCAATGAAACTTTCGGATCCTCGATCCTGTACGGGCCTTCAGGAATGTTCTCAACGGCCTGATCGACTATCCTTAGACTCTGCAGCATCTCTCTGAGACGGACCGTGTAGCGGTCCCAGCAGTCGCCTCTGTCGCCGACGGGAATATCGAATTCGAACTCCTCGTAGCACATGTATGGCCTGGACTTGCGGACGTCGTAGCCCACGCCTGTGGCCCGGAGGTTGGGGCCTGTGAAACCGTAGGATAGCGCCTTCTCGGCGTCGATTACCCCGACCCCCTGTGTGCGGTCCATGAATATCCTGTTGCGGGTCAGTACGTCATCGAAATCCTTGAAGATCCCCGGGAAGGTCCTGACAAAGTTCCGCACATCATCCACGAAATCTTTCGGCACGTCGCACCGGAGGCCGCCGATACGTCCGAAGGTTGTGGTCAGGCGCGCACCCGTCTGCTTCTCGATGATCTGATACAGCTTTTCCCTCTCCTCGAAGAACCAGAGGAAGTCTGTGAAGGCTCCCAGATCGACTCCCAGTATGCCCATGCTTACCAAGTGGTCCATGATCCGGGAGAGC
>JAGLTZ010000086.1 GCA_023135015.1 Candidatus Latescibacterota bacterium | reverse complement strand
CAACCCATACATCACCACCCGGAAGGCCCGGGAGGGTATGACCGGTGGCGGTTTGGGTTGGGTGGAGCAGACCGGTCTGAGATACATGGGTGCGGATTTCAAGCTCGGGATATCGAGCAACCTGATTATGGACCTGACGCTCAATCCCGATTTCGGCCACATCGAAGCAGACCAGGAGAGAGTGAACCTCACTCCCTACGAGCTCTTCTTCCCGGAGAGACGTCCCTTCTTCATGGAGGACCAGCAGATATTCCGGATGCCGATCAACCTCTTCTATTCCCGGCGAATATACAATCCCCTGGGCGGGGCCAAGCTGGCTGGACAGATCGGGTCCACACAGATCGGACTGGTCACCGCCTACAACGAACCTCTGGGAGTCGATGACGACAACCCGTATACCTGGCAGTCTGCCCTGCGGTTGAAGCAGAACTTCGGACGCGCATCCAATGTAGGTGTGATTTTCACGAGCCAGGATATCGCCAGCCAGTCAAGATCGGGGAGTTCGTACCAGCGGAACATCGGGTTCGACTTCGATTTTCGACCCTCCGACTACCTCAATATCTCTGGAATGGTAGCTACATTCCTGGAACCGGGAGTGGGGGACAAGAACAACGCCTTCTACCTGATGGGAGGGTATTCCAGCCAGACCTGGATCTCGACACTGATGTTCGTGGACGCGCAGCGTGACTTCGAAGCTCGACTGGGCTTCGTGCCGCGCCCTAACCAGCAGCTGATAGAACCATTCCTTGGCTACAGGCATGAGGCCGACTGGGGACCGGTCAAGTGGGTCACACCCAATGTGCGCGTCATTCGCTTCCAGGAGCACTCAGGAGAGCTGATCGAGCAGAGGATAGGTCCCGGCGTGAGCGTTCAGTTCCGGGATAATTCCGACTGCAGTTTCGATGTGTGGCAGTGGCGGGTAAGGGAGAGTGAAATCGACCACGACGGGGTGAGCTATACATTCAATTACAATTCGAACCCGTCAGGGACGTGGGGCTGGGGCGCTGGCGGAGAGATCGGGGATGGTTTCGATTACGGGGAGGAACAGGTGGTCTCAGTTGCTGCCGGAGGTTTCGGGGTTACGTGGAGGCCGACTGTACGAGCCACACTATCAGCGAACAGCACTCTGATACGGCGCAGCCTCGATCCTGGCGGACAGCTTGTTGACAAGTATGCGGTTGGATCCCTCAGGACCCAGTACCAGTTCACCAGGGAGCTGTTCGGCAGGATCTACATGCAGCTCCGCCGCGACCGCACGGGCCAGGATGCCAGCATGGATGAAGTGAGCCGGAGAGTTCTCCTGAACGTCCTGGTTGGTTACGAGATGGGGCCGGGGAGCGTCATCTACCTGGCATATAACCACTACGACCTGGGTGAGGAACCTGGCGAGGGTGTGCCCGACCGGGTCCTCTTCTTCAAAGTCGCAAAACTGTTCGCGTTCTAGAGCTCTGATTATCTGCCGGCGGTTTATGCCGGCACGCACATACGTCCGGGGGGCCTGATGACCGGGTGTTCGGCCCTGTAGCCCCACAGCAGGGCCGGGCTTGTCAAGGCCGGTGCGCCGCCTTAAAATGGCGGCGTTCCGGCCCTCTGACGGCAACCTTTACTCTATCTGAAGAAGACTCCATGCCACTAATAACGCTGACCACTGATTTCGGAGATGCCGACGGTTTTGTCGGCGTCCTCAAGGGCGTCATCGCCGGTATCTGTCCCGGTGCAGGTATCATCGACCTGGCCCATTCCATTCCCGCGGGTGATATAGTGGGCGCCGCCTACGTGCTGCGTAACTCCTACCTCTACTTCCCTCCGGGAACAATTCATTTTGCCGTCGTGGACCCGGGTGTAGGAGGGGTCAGGAGAGCTGTGGTGATGCAGGCAGTTGAGCAGTTCTTCGTGGCCCCCGACAACGGGCTTCTGGCATGGGTGGTGCGTGAGGTTGAGGCGGCGGGCGAGGAGATCTGTGCCTGGAGTCTGGAGGACGAACGGTTCCACCTGAGCCCGGTCAGCTCGACCTTCCACGGCCGCGATATTTTTGCTCCGGCGGCGGCTTTCCTTGCTCAGGGTGTAGACCCCGCGGAACTGGGCCCCGAATTGAAGGCGTCGCTGGAGCCGGAGGGGGAGCTGTCGGGAGGACCTGTCATTGATTTGCTGAGATCGCCTGGCGATCCGGAGGATGAGGGCCGCATTATACATATCGACAGGTTTGGCAACTGTGTAACCACCATCGTTGCGGCGGTCCTTCCCGGTGAAGTGATTGGGGGGGAGAGAGAAGGCATATTCGAGGTCGAAACCGCCGGCGGCAAGCAGGAAGTAAGGGGTCTTCTTCCTTCCTACGACAGTGTGGAGGCCGGCGAGGCGGTCGTGGTCGAGGGCAGCGGCGGGCTTGTGGAGATCGCGGTCAGCGGCGGCAGTGCGGCTGGAAGGTTGGGTCTGCGACGCGGTGACAGGGTGCGATTCATACTCTGTTAGGCCCGGATCGAAACACCCCGCGTATTTAA
>JAGLTZ010000085.1 GCA_023135015.1 Candidatus Latescibacterota bacterium | reverse complement strand
TTGTATGAGATCACCTTCGGGCAGCGGGAAGGTCTCCACACGGAGTCTCGGTCTGAATCTTATCCTCCTGTATTCGAACCGCCGGACCAGTTTTTCACGCGAATCGTATACCTCGAGCTTCAGAGGTACCCCGTAGGTGCTGTCCACCCAGGCTTTCAGGGAAGGGCGGCCGGGGTGGAGGGGCTTGATTACGACGGCATATGTGCTCCGTTCCGCCACCTTCGGCCCCCTCTGGGCCTCGATACTGTAATTCTTCCGGAGAAGGTCGAGATAGGTGTGCGTGATAACCAGTCCCAGAGTTTGAACCTCGGAGCGCTCGCTGACCCAAACCGTATCCCCCTCACCCCATTGGTACAGATTGTCCCCCTGGGCGAGTACGTGCCACTGCCTGTCATCGGGGAGGCCGAGGAAGTCCACCCGGTATTCCGACGGTGGGATATGGAGAACCCGCTGTCTGTAGACCGTGTCCTCTCTTTCCGGATCATCAGAAATTTGCGTGTGTGTACGTTCGCCGACAAAGGCGATCTGCTGCTGTTTCTTAAGGACCTCGGTGAGGGCATCCTGTGGGATTTCATCATATACCCCCACTCCCAAGCAGATGCCTGCCGCCGCCGTCAGGATCAGCGCGGCCGCGAGCGGGGCTGCCGGGGAAAAGCGGATGCCGCTTCGGGGGTCGGTCACCTAGTTCATCGCCTCCCCCGCCGGACCATGACTACTGCTGAAGCACCGTCGCTGAAAGGCAGGGTCTCTGTAGCCAGGGCGTGCTCCTCGATAAAGAAGTCCGGGATGTCATCCTCTTCCGACATCTCTGCAACTGACTGTGGGGGTGGTGACCCTGAATCGATGATAGAGAAGGTTGTTACAGCCATCATGATTACGGCCGCAGCCGTTACCATGCTCCACATCCAGCGGGGCGTGCTCCGCACCGGCAGCGGTGTGGTCCTGTCCCTCATCAGGAGCGCGGCCTTCATCAGTTCCTCATAACCCCCCGGTGGAGGCTCGACGGGGCCCACCTGCCCGGAAAGCAGTTCGACGACCTCATCCAGCCCGTCCAGCACCAGCCTGCACGCCCTGCATTCCGCGACATGTCCACGCAGCCTCGCGGCCTCATCCTCTTCCAGCCACCCCTCCCGCAGCGCGGTCAATTTGGCTGATTCGGGGCATATCTTCATGACGCCATCCCCCTTAGCTGCTCCCGCAGCTTCATCCGGCCGTAATGCAGCCGGCTCATGACAGTTCCTTCGGGGCAATCCATCAACTCGGCTATTTCCCTGTGGCTGAACCCCTCCAGATCAAACAGCACTACTACCGCTCGCTGTTCCGGCGAGAGTGTCTGGAGCGCCGACTGGATGCGCTCCCGCATCTCGGTCATTTCGTAGTTTGTCTCGGGGTTGTTCTGCTCAACCAGTGTCCCGGTGGTGTACTCATTTTCCGGGTCCGCAGGGTCACCCCCTCTAGTGGAGACACCCTTTGTCCCGAGGAACTTTTCCTCCATTCCTGCCGCGAACGCCCCGCTGCGCAGCTTCTCCCTTTTCAGGAAGTTAAGCGTTTTGTTCACCACGATCCTGTAGAACCAGGAAGAAAAGAAGAAACGCCTGTCGAATGTGCCGGCCGAGCGATGTATCTCAAGCAGCGCGTCTTGAGCCAGATCCCAGGCGTCCTCCCGGTTCCTGGTCATTCGCAGGGCGATTGAATATGCCTTTTTCGTATATCGTCCGCCCAGCTCCTCGAAGGCCTGGCGATCACCTTTTGCGACTCGCCCCACAAGAGCTTCGTCAGTCTGGGCAGAAACGATGTCTTCCCGGCTCCCCAAAGGTATACAGCCTACTTCCGAACTCCCTTCACATGCCTATAAGGAAGCTCTCTCGGGTTAGAATTGTTACCGGATGGGTACTCACTATCCAGCGATTCGGCCAGCCGGAGAGCACGCAGAGCCAGATCGGTCTCCGTGTGGTACTCCAGGTGGCGCTGTAGAAGGCTTCCAATCTGACGCCGTACCTCACGCGAAGGCGAGAGGGCAGCCGCAGCAGCCACTCCTTCAGTCTTTCCAAGATGTCTGATCAGCTCGACTGTTGTTCCTGAAACGGAGGTTGCGGCCCCCTCCTCAGGATAGCAGCGTCCGCAGAAAGCGTTGCCGCGCGGGAAGGAGAATGTACCTCCTTCGCTCAGAGAACCGCCGCAGCCGGCGCAACCTTCCAAGTGAACAGCATATCCCAATAATTCCGCCATGTGGATATGAAACACAAAGAAGAGCAGCTGGGGATCGCCCAATCCCTCCTCGAAGGCCTGCAGAATATTCAGCAGCAGATTGTAGGCGTCTTCACTGGAATGCTCCTGCCACATCAGCCTGCCTACCAGTTCCAGCACCGCCTGGGCGTAGGTAGAGCGGAACAGATCTTCCCTTATCCTTGCAAACGGGTGGAGTAGATCCGCCTGTGTTACCGTATGCAGTTCGCGGTTTCTCCTCACAGAAAGGGTGACGCGGACCCTCTGCATCGGTTCGAGTGTGGACGAGAACCGCCCCCTCTTTCCCCGTGCACCCTTGGCGATGCCTTTGATGAGCCCCTGTTCGCGGCTATAGAAGGTGACTATGCGGCTGGTCTCGCGGTAATGCTGCGATCGCAGTATTACCGCATCTAAGGTTAGGAGTGCCACTAACCCGCAACCCCGAAAGTGTGCAGCAGGACTGTCGCCAGGGTAAAGTATATGAGAAGTCCGATTATATCGTTCGACATGGTCATGAAGGGACCGGAGGCAAGAGCCGGATCTGCTTTCAGCCGATCAAGGGCAACCGGCACGATAGCGCCGAGAGTAGCGGCCACCAGAATGGCTGAAAGCATGCTCAATCCCACAACAAGACCCAGTACCGCCATTCCTTTCCAGAGCCAGGCTATAAGCCCCACTGTCAGTCCGCATGAGATCCCCAGGACTATACCTACCCTGAGTTCCTTGAATATCCGGTTTCCCACGTGGATAAGATCGGCCTGCCCCGTGGCCAGTCCCCGTACAACTATGGTGGAGGACTGCAGGCCGATACTTCCACCGATTGCCATGACCACCGGCAGAAAAACCGCCAGTACTATGTACTCCTCCAGGATCGTCTCGTGGTTATCGATGATGATTCCCGCAACCAGCGCGCTGACGAGACCGATAAAGATCCACGGAAGCCTGTTGCCCGCCACTCGGATCGAGGAACGTTCTATCAGGTCTTCATCCCCCACACCGGCCATTCGCCTGATATCCTCCTCAACCTCCTCCTCGAGCACATCAGCGATGTCATCGTGGGTGATCCGGCCGACCAGTTTACATCTGTCGTCGACGACCGGTATCGCAGCCAGGTCGTACTGCTGGACCTGGCGGGCTACATCCTCCTGATCCATGTCGACCGGGACCGAGACCACATCCGTCTTCATGAAATCGGCCACACGGCTGGTTCCCGCAGAGAGGAGCAGGTCGCGGAGTCTCAGGAGTCCCTTCAGTACGCCGTCGGCGTCGATAACATAGACATAGAAGATCGATTCCACCTCTTCCACCGCCCGCCGTATCGCTTCTATAGCCTCGTCCACCGTTGCGGTTTGGTTCACCGCCACGAAATCTATTTCCATGAGGCCGCCGGCGGTGTCCTCTTCGTAGACGAGGAGATCCTTGATTTCCTCCCTCTCGCGGGGCGCGACGTGGCTCAGCACCTCCTCGGCTGCCTCTTCGTCGAGGTCACCCACCAGGTCGGCCGCATCGTCTGTCGGCATCTCCTCGACAAGCGTGGCCAGCTCGCGGGGATCGACCAGCTCGAGCAGCGGAATACGGGCGGCCTCCTCCATCTCGGCGAGGATATCGGAGGCGGTCTCCATGTCGAGGAGGCCCAATACGCGCGCTGCGTCCTCGGAGTCCATGATATCGAGGACGTCGGCGGTATCGGCATGGTGGAGATCGATAAGGAGATTGCGGATCATCCCCTCACCTTGCTTACCTTGCTCAAGCAGTCTGTCGAGGGTACCTACAAGCTCCCTCTTGTGCTCTTCCAGATCTTCCAGAGTCCTGCGCATGGCCTTGAAGCTGCTCATGGGCGGTTACCAACCGAGTCGGGTCCGGCAATCCTGTATACATGCTCTCCCGTTTTCACCATCCCGTATTTCTCCCGGGCAATCCTCTCCAGGGTTGCGTCGTCGTCGAGCTGCCCCCTCTGTGCCTCCAGCTCCACCCTCCTGGCTTCGAGCCGTTCAATCCCGGCTTCGATAGCCGCTGCCTCGCGGCTGAGCTTCCATTGCCGGAGGAGACCGAAATCACTCAGTACAAGCAGATAGAAGAGTACTGTGCCTACCACGATCAATGCGATCCGCCGGGCGGGGAGACGGCCCGGCACACGCGGGCGTCCAAAACGCCGGAATTCTTTTCTGGGGGATTTCCTCCTCATTATCCCTACCGTACGAACGCCTCAGGCCCGAAAAAGATGGCCGATTCGCCGAGCAGAGCCTCAATGCGCAGCAGCTCGTTATATTTGGACGTCCTGTCACTGCGACTGGCACTGCCTGTCTTTATCTGACCGCAGCCTGTAGCGACGGCAAGATCAGCGATAGTTGCATCCTCCGTCTCGCCCGAGCGGTGACTGATAACCTGAGCGTAACAGTTGCGGCGGGCCATTTCCACGCAGTCGAGCGTCTCTGTCAGGGTACCGATCTGGTTGACCTTGATCAGGATCGCATTGGCGGCGCCGCTCTCTATCCCGCGCTGCAGCCTCTCCATACTGGTCACAAAAACGTCGTCTCCGACCAGCTGTATTGAATCTCCCAGGGCTTCGGTCTGCGCAATCCATCCCTCCCAGTCGTCTTCGGCCATTCCATCTTCTATCGAGACGATCGGGTAGTGCTCAACCAGCTCTTTGTAAAAACTTATCAGCTCGCCACTGCTGCGGGACTGCCCCTCACCTTCAAAGGCATACAACTTCTTCTCGCCGTCATATAGTTCGCTCGCCGCGACATCCAGGGCCAGGCTCACATCCTCGCCCGGCCTGTAACCGGCCGACTCGATGGCGCTCAGCAGCTCATCCAGTGCCGCTTCGGTCGAAGCCAGATCGGGTGCGAATCCGCCCTCATCGCCCACGGCGGTGCTCAATCCCTGGTCTGACAGCCTCTTTTTGAGGTTGTGAAAGGTCTCCACTCCGGCCTGGAGAGCGCGCCCGAATGTTGGAAAACCGTGCGGGACTAACATGAACTCCTGGATGTCGAGTGCGTTATTCGCATGGACACCCCCGTTCACGACGTTCATCAGCGGCACCGGAAGCAGGCGGGCGGCAGGGCCTCCAAGGTATATGAACAGGGGCAGGCCCAGCTGTTCCGCCGCCGCCTGTGCAACAGCCAGGCTTACGCCCAGAAGCGCGTTGGCACCGAGCGCGGATTTATCGGGAGTCCCGTCCAGCTCCCTCAGGAACCTGTCAATGCCTACCTGGTCGGTCGCATCCCAGCCCAGCAGTTCGGGTGCTATCACATCGGTTACATTTGCGACCGCCTGCTGTACACCCTTGCCCATATAGCGCTCGCTGTCTCCGTCGCGGAGCTCGAGGGCTTCATGCTCTCCGGTGGACGCCCCCGACGGCACCGCCGCACGTCCAACCGCCCCACCCTGGAGAAGAACCTCAACCTCAACAGTCGGATTGCCTCGGGAATCTAGAATCTCGATAGCGTCTATCGCTTCAATCGTGGTCATAATCCGCAACCAGTTCCTTTCGTGGCATAAGACGGGCTATTCCCGCCCGGCACTATCCTGTCCGCCCAGCTCCAGACTGACGCCGATTCTCTGCGTAGAGCCGAGAAACTGGCGAACGGGATCGGGGTCGTAGATGTACGCATAATCCAGACACCAGCCGGAAAGCGCGAACCCGACACCCGCCGACATGGTTCCCCATCCTTTCCCCTGGCGGGTACCCATGCGCAGCCGGAGCACATCCCATGCCGCCTCGATACCCAGGCGCAGCTGTGTCCAGTCGTCGGCCGGTTTCCACACGTCACCCCCGGCCGAGAAGGTCCAGCCTCTCCACCGCAGCGGTCGAACCAGGGCGATACCTGCAGCCAAACTCCATGGCAGCCTCGGCCGCTCATGCTCCATCGTGCCCATCGATCCCAGGTTACGCACAGCTACTCCAGCCCTGAGGAGACCCCCGAAAACCGGGAGCGGCAGTTGGATTCCGGCATCAGCCGCGATCCCGAAAGCGTCATCCATGTGTAGCTTCTCATAGATCCCCTTCACTGCAATCCCCAGCCCGCCCCCACGAGGCAGAGGCAGACCCACTGTTACACCGGCCACCAGATCGTGAGCTGTGCCGATCGCCAGCGGTTCCGGTGTCGGCTCAACACCACGAACCTCGATATCGCCGACACTGCCGTAGACGACCTGGAGAGCGATTCCCACTCCCCCCCAGCCGGCGCCGTACTGTAGTGCCGTCTGGCGAACCCCTCCAAGCAACCTCGCACCCGACATGGTCACTACGGGGCCGTCCTGTACCATGAATGAGGCTGCAGCCGGATTCCAGAATACGGCATCGCCTGTACCGTGCCAGGCGGTGAGTCCCTCAGAAAGCGCTGTCCCAACCGGTCCCAACCCGACATTCAGGAGGGTTACGCTCGAGATGCCCGCCTTCGGATGGACCTCCTGCGCCCCAACCAACCCGGGTACAGCACCAATCAGAAGCGCGCTCACAACTCCCCATGCCAGCATCCTTCTCGGCATCCGGCGACCACCACCCCCGTGCCCCGGTTTATGATAGGGAGAGCACCCGACGGCCGCAGGCAGGCAGTGTACTGCGGTAACTCTGCCCTCATACGCACGCTTCATGGGGTATTGCCTTCTTCCTCTTCGATTCTCTTCTTGACCCTCAGAGCCCCTTCGACCGCTGAGGCCCGGGTGACCTCCGCGTATACGTCCCGCAACGGCATCCCGCTGGCCAATGCCGCATCGCGGCACACTTCGTACTCGGGATGGACGCGCCACTCACTATCGCCGGCAACGCGGGACAGCTTGACGGAAAGCGGCCCCAGCGCCGTCTGGAGCATACCGCGGGCACGCGCCAGGACGAGCCTGTCGGCCGCGGTCACCCGTATTCCTAGTGTGCCAGTCTCCTCAAAGACAATTCGTTCAAGTTCTGCAATGTCGGCACGGTCACCGAGCACCGTGAGATTAACACCCGGCCGGCCCTTCTTCATCACTACCGGGGTCATGTAAGCGTCCCTTGCACCCGCCTCCAGGAGGCGCTCCACCAGGTACGGCCATATTTCAGGTAAAGTGTCATCCACCGTTGTCTCCAGAACCACGACTTGGTCAGGCGAAACCGTGAATCTCCCTGCAGTGCTGCCGAACGTTGCCCGCAGCACATTGGGACGACTGTCCAGCTCGCGTGTTCCCGCACCGTATCCGATCCGCTCCGGGGTCAGTGAGATATCGTAAGTGAAGGTGTCCACCAGAGAGACCAGCATGGCAGCGCCCGTCGGTGTTACCAGCTCAAAAGGTACATTCACTCTCCGCAGTGGCACTCCCTCCAGCAGGAAGGCGGTTGCCGGAGCCGGTACGGGCAGGATGCCGTGCGCCGTCTCCACCTCGCCATGCCCTTCACAAGGAGGCGTGGAGAGAACAGTGTCAACCCCCAGGCTGGAAACGGCCGCCACACCACAGACCACATCCACGACCGCATCGATAGCACCCGTTTCGTGCAGGTGAACACTGCCGGGAGCTGAACCGTGCACCCTGGCTTCGGCCTCCGTCAGCCTCCGGAAGATCCCACCCGCCTTCTCCCTCACCTCCGGTTCCAGTGAGGATGTATTCAGCCGGCCGAGCACTTCCTCGACCGTAACAG
>JAGLTZ010000084.1 GCA_023135015.1 Candidatus Latescibacterota bacterium | reverse complement strand
GCAGCGAGATCATTCCTACCAGCAGCACTGTGCCCTTCCAGGCCAGGTTGTTAGCCGCCACGGTCTGTGGGGGCGCTCCGGTCTCGATCGCTTCCACTCTTGATTTTCCTGGTATGGTCTTCATCAGACCCACCTCACTCACTATGCGTCACCTTTTTCACAGGGACGAATTGAGTTGCCAGCCTCTCGGCTTCTACCATATGGAATATCAAGAAGTGTGCCAGCAGGGGTGCAGGCAGGTGGGAGCACAGATATTCAATTATATCTGCCTGTTTAATTTATTTTACAGCAACGGGTTACGTCAGCAACCAATGTGCAGAGCCACCATCATTCAATACTGAATGAGAAGTCAAGAACAGGAGCAAACGGCCATGAAAAATGTCCCAAATGTCCCTATTCCAGGACACCGTGTGTATCCCGGTTAGGACAGTTCTGAAGGCAATGCACTGACTGGAAATTTATTATCTAGGGAATCCTCACAAGAGCCGACAGTATTCGTACCAACTCCTCCCTGCGGGCGTCCTCATGACCCGGAAGGCGGTTGAGATATGAAGAGAAGTACTCGATTACTTCCCGAAGCGGTACGATCCTGCGGTACCTGATCACCTGATCGTTCACATCCATCCTGACAAGACCGCGGTCGGCAAGTTGTGCAACAAGCTGCTGCAACTCTCCCAGACCACCCTTGAAATCGGGATGCAGCCTCGAATACCACTCAAAGATGCTCAGCGGCATATAATCATCCAGTGCGGCAAATACCAGAACCTGTGGATATGTAAGATCCAGATCAGGCGCCGGGACCTCATCCGGGTCGCGCTTCGTCAACCTGTCCCACGCTTTTTTCCCCAGATCGGTGAGGACCGATACCAGCGCCACCGCCACACTGCCAATTGGGATCTGCGGTTCCCCCCTCAGTTCGGCGATACTTCCCGGCACAGGAATCGGCTCTACGTTGCGGCCGCCTTTCGGTGCTTTTCTGGCCTCCTCCATGACCTCATTTGCGATCTGTACCAGACGTTCCTGTGCAAAGAGAAGGGTATCCACCGCTGTAGCCCCCGGTTTATCCAGCGGCAGGTAGGAGGCTGTGGACACCAGAGCCTGTCGGATGGGGCCACTGACCCGCCTGGTACGCTCCGCAACATTAATAGGGATCCGATCGGGATCGGGCGGACCGCTCACCCAGTTGATTCCTTCCCTTACCCCGACCCACGAGGTGATCTGGCCACCTGCCGTTGTCTCTACCGGTTCGGGCGTTTCTTCTGGCTCTAGACCGCTGACTGCTTCGCGGGCATCGGGCAGGCTAACAGGCGATTGTGGTGGTGGGGTGATCTCGCTCTCAGAGATGCTTAATAAATCGATCTGCGCCAGCTCAAAGGGTCCCCTGTGCACCCTGATCTGAATCACGATAAACGCAACCCCCAGCAGGGCGTGAAAAAGCGCAGAAACTGTCCATCCATACCGGCGCATCGTGTCAGATCCTATCCCCCTACCCTTTGCGACCAGAGGTAGCGGTACCGATAGTAGTGGTTGAGTATCGTCCGAACGAATGTCCTTGTCTCTGAGAAACCAATGGACTCGATAAAAGTTTCCGGTCTCTCGTCGGGGAGTCCGCGCTCCCAACGGCGTACATTGGTGGGCCCGGCGTTGTACGCCGCCAGCGCCTTTTCAATAGAGCCGTTGAACTGATTAACAAGACGGGCCAGGTAGGGGATGCCAAGCCTCAGGTTTATCCTGGGATTGTAGAGGTCCTCGTCCTCGACCGGAGGATGACGGAGACGCCTGGCCCACTCGTCGGCTGTGGCCGGCATCAACTGCATCAGTCCTCGTGCCCCCACATATGAGCGGGCATCCTGCTCAAAGGCGCTTTCCTGTTTAATCAGGGCAAGCACGAGGAAGGGATCGAGGTCCCACCCGCTTGTTTCGGATACGATGAGATCGGCATAATAGAGCGGATATTTGATTTCCCGGAACCGCGGATCATCACCATCCCACAGGCTGCCGTTGAGCAACCGTTCCCCAATACTCACGGCTGCCCCGTAGGCGCGTCCTTCCACACACAGCTCCCAGATAGAGTAGAGCCGGTCCTTCCTCAACGGGCGGCCCCGGATGGTGTAAAGCAGCTGGCGCTCCCCCTCTTCATTCAATCCCACCCTTAGGAGCACAAGAGCAGCGGTTCACGATTGATCGGCCCATTCGGGAACCGCCAGATCCCTGACACGGGCTATTTC
>JAGLTZ010000083.1 GCA_023135015.1 Candidatus Latescibacterota bacterium | reverse complement strand
GGTGACGGCGGAACATCTCCATCCCCATATTACCGGTACAGGCCACGATCCTCATCAGCGAACCTCCAGCCCTGAGCCTGCTTTCCATCTCATCACGCAGATCATCTCTGCGCCCCTCGAATGTGTCGATGAACGCAGTCGCCATTCCGACCCCGTTCTCCTCCTGATATGAACCCTCATACCAGTGGCCGGCGGGCAGAGGAGTTCCCGAGGCGAGAAAGAACTCGTCGGATAGATATACGAACCCGCATCCGAGCCTAGCGGACAATTCCACCCTCCACCGCTCGCTGTCTGCTATCACAGCCCTCATCTCCCCGGGCGTGTGCCTTCGCAGCCCGGTGAGACCCTCCCTGTGATGGGTCAGGCCGACGGGTACAACGGCGACCGAGGGAACCCCGGGATGGTACTCGGCGAGGTCGTGGACAGTCTTCATCAAGTGATCCCCGTCATTCCACCCTGGCACGAGAACGATCTGGGCATACATCTGGATACCGCCCGCCAGCAGGCGCTCCATCCGTGCTTTCAGCTCCCCCGAGTTCCTGCCGCGCAGCATCCGCCTACGCAGATCGGGATCGGTGGTATGTACCGATACGTATAGAGGGCTGAGCCTCATTTCGATTATCCGCTCGAAATCGGCCTCCCTCAGATTATCCAGGGTAACGTAGTTGCCGTGCAGGAACGAATGGCGATAGTCCTCATCCTGTATCATCAGCGATTTCCGGACCCCGGCCGGATTCTGGTGCACGAAACAGAAGATGCAGTTGTCACCGCAATGGCGAACGGCAAGAGGTCCGAACTTCAGTCCCAGGTCATCCTCGTACTTCTTTGCGACATGATGGGTAACGGTCTGGTCACCACAGGCCACTACCAGCTCCAGCTCCTCATCGGCGCAGTGGAACAGGTAGTCGAGCTGGTCTCCTACAGGGTGTCCGTTGATTGAGAGAAGATCGTCACCAGGGGAGATCTGCAGGCGGGAAGCCGGACTTCCCGGCCGGATACCGGCGATTTTCATGTCTATTCCGGGACGTCTGTTTCTGCTTCTGCCGTCCCCGATACTGCCGTTGCCATCACTTTTTCGTCGTCAGCTTCCAAGGCGAATAGGCCGCTGTTTCTATAGCGAGCCAGTAGCTGGTCAGCCACGACCTTGAGAACAGCAGTCAGCGGAACCGCGATCAATAGACCTACAAAACCCAGGAGTGCAGCGAAGACAAGCACCGAGAACATGATTATCACGGGGTGGAGCCCGAATCGCTCTCCCATGATCTTCGGCGTGATCAGGTTGCCGTCCAGAAGCTGTACCACAACGAAGACGATGACCACCCTGAGAAGATCACCCAGTGGAGCCGGCCCGAGAAGCGCAACGATACCGGCAATTACCATCGTCAAGATGCTGCCCACATACGGGATCAGGGAGAGAAGGCCGGCGACCAGACCCAGCAGCACCGCATACTGGATTCCGAAGATTCCGAACCCGATACCGTAAAGGAGGCCGATGATGACACAGACAGCGAACTGGCCACGCAGGTAATTGCTCAGCGCTCCCCCTATCTCACCGCCCAGCTTCTGAAGCGCCGGCCTTCGTTTCGGCGGGACGAGCTCTCCCGCCCAGGTGGCGATTGTGTCGTAGTCCTTGAGCAGGTAGAAGGAGACAATAGGTATCAGGAGTATATTCAGCATCTGGGCCAGCAGTGTGTAGACACCGCTTGTGACTTCCAGCGCACCCCCCAGAAGGCGCTGCAGCGTACGGCCTGCCTGTGCGCTCTCGCCGAAGAGAGCTTCTGACATGGCATCGGGACTGACATCGAAACCCATCCTGCCGAGCCAGGGAAGTACCCCCCCCTCCAGCCAGCTCTGCACCTGGTTGAAGTAATTGGGCAGGTTGTTGATCAGAGAACCGATCTGATCAACCAGGATCGGCACTATCGATACCATAACGACACCGACTGCCAGCAGGGAGAAGAGCACCAGTCCCGCGATGGCGGCAGTGCGCGGCACTTTCCAGGTCTCTATGCGGTCGATCAGAGGATCAAGTAGATAGGCGAACAGCAGTCCGAGGGCGAAGGGTATCAGCACCACATGGATCTCAGCCACCAGCCAGATAGCGAAGAACAGGGTGCCCACCATTATGAATGCATGCGCCCACTTCTCACCCCACCACGGGTGCAGCAGCAGCAGGAGCGCCACATAGAGCATGAACGGTCCCACCGCCTGCCGGGTGGTCAGATACAGTCCCACCAGGAGCAGAACCCCCGCGATGAGCGGGCCTGCGACTGTCCGCCTGGCTTCTTTTTCGGCTTCCTGGTTCAGAGCGGGATCTCCGGTTGATTCAATGGAGCGGGCGATGGGACTCGAACCCACGGCTTGCAGCTTGGGAAGCTGCCACTCTACCATCTGAGTTACGCCCGCATTTCGTGCTGAAGAATATGACCCAGAGCGGATTAAGTGTCAACCCCACCACCCCGGTACCGAAATCCCGATTCTTCACCCGGCAGAGGGAATCCACCCTCTCTTGACAGCTCAGCCGGGCGGTCAGATACTTCTGGTAGTAATCACTTTCGACCACTTGAGGAAAAATGCGCCCTCTCCTACGCAAGCTCCTTCTGTTCTCCGCAGCAGTCTCCGTTGTCGGTCTGCCCGCTGGAGCTTCGGCTCAGAGAGACGCCAGAGAGATCTTGAAAGACCACTCCGCCATCCTGCAGGCGGGCGATCTCTCCATCAGGTTCATCTACCTGCACCCCGATTCTCTCGGTCGGGAGGTCGCAAAAACCGTGCTCACAGCTAACGAATACGACCGCTACGAACAGGAGAAAGCCCGTCTGCCCAGAAACTGGAATCTGCTGGCCATACGTGTAGTCCCTTACCGGGATGCACGGTTTGATCCCACCCTGATCACACTCACCCAGAGGGAGATCACCCATACAATAGGCTTCATGAACGTGGTGGATGTCGAGGGGCTCTTCAACAGCACCCTGCAGCGCGGCAACTACTCGTTCGGGTTCCTGAAGGTGCCCGAACGGATAGAATTCAAACGCACCGTCACGTTCCGCTACGAACGCCATAAGACAGATTTCCTGCTCCCCCTGAAGTGGCGGCGGAAGTACTTCCAGTTCCTCGACTCTCCCGGCAGGTAATGCCGGGACCCTCACACTAAGAGTCAGTGGGTTTCACCAGCGGAAACCGGTGCCCCCACAAACAGGGGCTACGGCGGGCAGAAAGTCGCCGAACACGTGGTACGATGGGAGCGGCGAGCTGCAGGCTCTGGACATTGAGCGAGTACTGAACCCAGAGAAGCAGAACCAGGAGGAAGCCAGGCATGATCGAGGAAATCAGAATAGAAGATATGAACTCCGAGGAGTTCATCCGGGAAAAAGTTGACGAGATATCCTCAACCGTCGGTGAGGGTGTTGCTATCAACGCTCTTTCGGGCGGTGTGGATTCCTCAATGGTGACCATACTCGGTCATAAGGCCCTTAGGGATCGGCTTAAGACCTGCTTCATTGAGAACGGTCTGATGAGGCAGGGTGAGCCCCAGGAGGTTGTTTCCCTGTTCGCAGAGCTGGGTGTTCACGTGGAGTTGATTGACGCCCGCGAGCAGTTCTTCGAGGCCCTGAGGGGAGTAACAGATCCCGAGGAAAAACGGGAGGCGATCACCCGGACCTTCTACAGAGACGTCTTTGGTGAACTCGTAAAGGAAAGCAACGCGAAATACCTGCTTCAGGGTACAATCCTCACCGATGTGGACGAGACAGTCGCCGGCATCAAACGGCAGCATAATGTATTCGAGCAACTGGGGATCGATACGCAGAAAGCATTCGGGTACAAGATTATCGAACCGCTCGCGCAAATCCGCAAAGATGGGGTCCGCAAGGTTGCAGAGGCCGTCGGCCTGCCAGAGTCGGTCTACAACAGAATGCCCTTTCCCGGCCCTGCCCTCTCCACAAGGGTGATCGGCGAGGTCACGCCCGAGAAGATTGAACTGGTCAGGCAGGCGACAGCAATCACCGAGGAAGAACTCGCCGAAGTTGACGCATTTCTCAAACTGGCGATCCTACACGATGATCGGGTCACCGGCATGCGTGACGGGCAGCGAGACTTCGGCCTGCAGATCGAGATCAGATGCTGGGACAGTATCGACGCCCGCACAGCTGAACCCACAAGATTGCCTTTCGAGACCATCGAGAGGCTGGCTGGCAGGATCATATCGGAAGTCCCCGGTGTGGTCAGTGTCACATACAATGTAACCCCGAAGCCTCCGTCGACGATGGAGGCTATCTGAGACAGGAAGGGAAGGAACAATGGCAGCGCCCAGGTTTAAGACGATTGCATTCACAGCACTGCTGATCACCATGCTGCCCCTCGGGCAGGCCGTGGTCCTGGCACAGAGCCCGATCTCCACGGATGACCTCAACAACTTCAGCTGGCGCCACATCGGCCCCTGGACATTCTCGGGACGAATCACCGCCTTTGCCGTCCCGCCGGGCCAGAGCATTGTGTACTACGCCCTGACCGGTTCGGGAGGTCTGTGGAAAACCGAGGATGCGGGTATCAGCTTTAAGCCGATCTTCGATCAGTACGGCAACGTGAGCATGGGCTATCTCGGTATCGCGCCCTCCGATCCCGACATCCTCTACCTGGGAACCGGCGAGGCGATGCACGCCCGCTCCAGCGCCCATGGCAACGGGGTGTGGAAATCCACCGACACCGGCGAGACCTGGACGAACGTCGGCCTCACCGAGAGCTACTACATCCCCAAGATCATGGTCCATCCCACCGACCCGGATATCGTCTACGTGGCCTGCGAGGGAAAGCTCTACGGTAACGAGATGGACTGCGAGCGCGGTCTCTACAAGACAACCGACGGCGGTGAGCACTGGGAGAACGTATGCCCCGTCGATGACCGCGGGGTTGGCGATTTCGTCATGGACCCCGACAACCCGGACGTGATCATCGCCGCCGCCTACAAGACCTTCCGGCGCACCTGGACCTTCATAGATCGTCAGGAAGGCAACTGGCTCTACAAGACGACAGACGGCGGGCGGTCCTGGAAGAGGCTCGAGAACGGCCTGCCGCTGGACACCCTCATGGGGCGTAACGGGCTGGCGATGTATCAGAAGGACCCGGACATCGTCTACGCCCGGCTCGACGAGGAGGTCAACCTCGGCCTGAGCCAGCGCCTGAACTCGGGCCGGTTCAGAACCCGGTCTCTCTTCCGCAACGGTTTCTCTTTCAACCAGTGGAAGGACTATCGTATCAACCGGCAGATAGCACGGATGGTGCGCCATGACAAGATCGAGGCGGAATCGGCCGACGACCTGACCACGAAGCTCAACGAACTGGTGGACGACCGTGAATTCCTCACAAAAGCCCGGGTCAATATGGAGCGATTCAACCAGCGGGCGCGGGAGGTGTTCGCCGGCGACGAGGACATCATCGCCTCGATAGACGAGATCGAGATACTGCTGGCCACTCCCGAGGAGGAGACGGGTGAAGGGGAACGTAATGCCGGCCGTTACCAGACGATCAACCGCTACGTCCTGCAGACCATCTACGGCGGCGCGCTCGCTATCATGCAACCTGCCAAGATTGACGGTGTTGTATACATGTCCCAGGACCAGGGCGAAACCTGGACCCGGATGACAGAATACTCTCATCAGGGCGGAAGCGTGGAGGTCAACCAGACCGAGGCCGGGTACTACGCCAGGATTGAGGTCGACCCGAACAACCCTGACATCCTCTACTGCTGCAATCCCAGGGTCGTGAAATCGGAAGATGGCGGGAGGACCTTCCGCAACACACGCTGGACGGGCAGGAACAAGTGCCACGTCGACACGCGTGGCATGTGGATCGACCCGCTCAACTCCAACCACATCCTCAACGGCAACGATGCCGCGGTGAGCGAGACCTGGGACGGCGGGGAACACTGGTCGCAGAAGGACCGCATCAGCGCCCAGCAGTTCTACGACATCTCCGTAGACGACGAGTTCCCCTACAACGTGATGGGCGGAACCCAGGACAACGGCGCCTGGTTCGGGCCTTCCCGGAACAGGAACTCCTACGGCGTCTACCCCGCCGACTGGACCTACCTGCCCACCGGTGACGCCTACTATGTGCTGCACGACTGGTGGAACCCGGAATGGATCTACTTCGAGAGCCAGTTCGGCGGCTCCAGCCGGATGGACTTCAGGACCGGGGCAACGTTGCGCCTACAGCAGCGTACTTCAGCCGAGGAGGCTGCGGCAGGACTTCCCGCTGAGAGGTACCAGTGGGATGCTCCCATCTTCCTATCACCCCACAACCCGGGGATAGTCTTCATCTGCTCACAGCACGTCTGGCGATCACAGACCCGTGGCGATGAAGGTACCTTCGAGCGGGTGAGTCCCGACCTCTCCCGTGCCGACCCGGAGCGGATCGCCCAATCCAAGCTCACCAACATGCAGTACGCCACCATCTACACCTTTGCGGAATCCGCGGTGAAACCAGGCGTGTACTGGGCCGGGACCGACGACGGCAACCTCCAGGTGAGCACAGACTTCGGGAACAACTGGACCAATATCACCTTCGAGTTCTGGAACGAGAACGGCACCCCGAAAAGAGGTGTGCGGGGCGATCACATACCCTTCGACCGGTGGGTTGCCCGGGTCGCGCCTTCCGCCCATGAACTGCTGAGGTGCTATGTAGCCTGGACCGGCTACCGTACCCACAACGAGGACACCACCTACATCTTCGTCACCGAGGACATGGGCAAGACGTGGAAGGATCTGAGCAACGGGATGATGGATCCGGTGAACGATATCGTGGAGGACCCGGATAACCCCGACGTGCTCTACCTGGCCACCGACTATGGCCTGTTCCTCTCTTACGACCGAGGCGGGAACTGGATCAATATGTCGGATGACGCCCCGGATGCGATCATCATGGACATCGACATACAGAAGAGGGAGCGGGACCTGGCCATCGGCACATACGGCCGCGGCATCTACCTCACCGACATCTGGCCATTCAAGGAATTCAGTGCCGAGGTGTTCGCCAAGGACGCCCACCTCTTCGAGCCGCAGCG
>JAGLTZ010000082.1 GCA_023135015.1 Candidatus Latescibacterota bacterium | reverse complement strand
CCGGCAGATTGACACCAAAATTGCGTAAAAGAGCCGTTTCCGGACAGAAACTAGAGCGGTTAACAGAAACCAGTATAGGAGCAGGATAAGTGAGCTTTCATTTCCGAGAGATCTTTGCCAACGATGTGGGTATAGACCTGGGCACATCCAATACGCTCATTTATGTGCGCGGCAAGGGGATCGTGGTAAACGAGCCCTCGATCGTGGCGTATGATAGAGACACTCAGCAGGTTCTCGCTATCGGGAACGAGGCAAAGGAGATGCTGGGCCGTACGCCTGAAGACGTAATGACAATCCGACCCTTGAAGGACGGGGTTATTGCCGATTTCGAGAAGACCGAGGAGATGCTCCGTTCCTTTATCCGCAAGGTACAGAGCAACCGGCTGTTCGGCCGCCCCAGGATTGTCATCTGCGTCCCCTCCGGTATCACAGAAGTAGAGAAGCGGGCGGTCCGCGATTCCGCCGAGTCGGCCGGCGCACGGGAAGTTTTCCTTATCGCGGAGCCAATGGCTGCGGCAATCGGGATCGGTCTGCCAGTGGAGCTTCCGGTCGGAAACATGGTCATCGATGTGGGGGGCGGTACGTGCGAGATCGCGGTCATAGCCCTTTCCGGCATAGTGACCTCCACCAGCATCCGGGTGGGTGGGGATGAGATGGACCGGGCGATCGTCCAGTTCCTGAAGAAGAAATACAACCTGCTGATAGGCGAAAGGACTGCGGAACAGATCAAGATCGAGGTTGCATCTGCCTTTGAGGTGGAGCCTGAACTTGAAACCAGGGTAAAGGGTCGCGACCTGGTAGGAGGAATCCCGAAGACAATTATTCTGTGCAGCAGCGAAGTGCGTGAAGCCCTGGCGGAGCCGATCTCACAGATCGTGGATGCCGTCCGAATAAGCCTTGAGCGCACCCCCCCCGAGCTGGCGTCCGACATCCTGGACCGTGGTATCATCCTCAGCGGCGGCGGCAGCCTTCTGAGGGGACTCGACCAACGCCTGCGCGAAGAGACCAACCTGCCTATTAACATGGTTGAAGATCCACTCACATGCGTCGTAAGGGGTACGGGGAAGGTTCTGGAGAACCTGCAATACTATACAAAGATGCTGTTGACCGGGAAGCGTAGATGAGGGTCGGTTTCTGAAGGGAGAGACGTTGAGGTGCCGCGTATCCGCAGATTTGCCCGCAACAGGGGAGATGAGTTCCTCCTGGTTATCCTTCTTCTGGCAGGCGGGGTATTCGCTAGCCTGCCACGTGCCGACAGCAGTCGGTACATCCATGACTTCTTCGCCAGGGCGAATGGAGCTTTCCTGAACACATTTGACTGGGCGTTCGAGCTCGGAGATCTCCACAGGGAGAATGCCGACATGCGCCGTCAGTTGGCCGAGTTAAGCCTGCAGGTCTCGCAGCTCCAGGAATCGGATCGCCAGAATGCGCGGTTGCGCCAGCTGCTCGACTTCGAGGAGCAGAGGAGAACGGAAGTATTGACAGGAGCCGAAGTGATAGCCAGGGGTAACGGCCGGCAGCAGTTCACAGTGACGATCCTGGCCGGCAGCGCCGAGGGACTGCAGAAGAATCAGGCCGTTGCGACCGCCGATGGGCTGGTCGGGCGCATCGACCGTGTCCCTGGTCTCAGGACTGCTGTTGTCAGCCTTCTGAACGACCCGGCCAATGCTGTCGCCGCCGTAGTGCAGAGGAGCAGAGAACAGGGCATCTTCCAGTTCGTCGAAGGAGAGGGATGCCTTCTGTATGTTCTGCAGACCGCCGATATACAGGTTGGGGATGTGGTGCTCTCCAGCGGTCTGGGAGGAATTTACCCGGCGGGGCTTGTGATCGGAACGGTCGCCTCGGTATCCAACAATCCCGAAGACGTGACAAAGAGAGTTGTGGTCAGGCTTTCCGCTTCCCTGGACCGGCTCGAAGAGGTCTTCATACTGCGGCAGTAGGAGGATGTGGTGAATCGGCTGGTCCGCTATCTCTTTTTCGGTTTGAGCGCTGTCGTGCTCCAGACATCCCTGGTCCCTTCTCTCAGTATTTTCGGGCAGCGCCCGGACCTGGTCGTTGTATTCGCACTGATAGTGGGCGCATACGAAGGTTCGAGTTTGGGCTGCGCAGCCGGATTTCTGGTGGGACTGGCCGTAGATCTCTACCACCCGCCTACTATGGGTGCGGGTGCGATGGCGGGCACGCTTGCCGGATATCTCGGGGGAAAGGCGCAGGTTTTTCTCGACCTCGATGTTCCTTTAAATCAGGGTGCGGCATTTGCAGCCGGTTTGCTGGCTCATGATGCGGTCTATTCAATAGTGGCTTCTCTCCAGGGAGAGGGGAACATGTTATGGCTGTTTGCAGGCAGAGCGTTCGGCGGGGCAGTCTACACGGCGCTTGTAGGTACCGCCTGCCTAAGTGCGGCTGGTCTGATCCGGGGAAGGAAGCACGTAGTTGACCGACGCTGAAGTACAGGCACGTAGATGGAGGGCCAATGTTCTCTTCGTAGGCTACGGTGCGTTCCTCCTCTTCCTGCTTCTCCGGGTTGGGCACCTGCAGGTCGCCAGACATGATGTGTTCGTACAGCTCAGCGATCAGAATCGTCTGAGACCTGTTGTCCAGCAGCCGATAAGGGGGAGAATCTACGACCGGGAAGGACGCATAATCGTCGATAACCGTCTTTCCTGGACAGTAACCATCACTCCGCCCACCACTGTTCAGCAGGACAATGTAATCAGGGAAATCGCCACAATTCTGGATGTGCCACCCGAAGATATAGTCGTGCGGCTGCGCGAGCGGAAAGGTCACCAGTATACGCCGGTACCGATAAAGCGGGATGTTTCTTTCGAGGTTGTCGCCAGGATCAGGGAACGGGGACCCGAACTGCCCTATGTGGGCATCCAGATGGAGCCCCGTCGCCGATACCCTTACGGAGTGCTGGCCTCGCACACACTCGGTTTCCTCCGGGAAATCGACGAGGAAGAGCTCTCCGAGCGCCAGCGGAGGGGAGAGGATTATCTGTTCGGCGATCTGGTGGGCAAAGATGGAGTGGAGCGCGCCTACGAGGAGGTCCTGCGAGGAGAGAAGGGGATCGGGTACGTGGAGGTCAACGCTCAGGGTCGGACGGTACGCGAGACCAGGGAGCGCGGATACCTCCCACCCGTACATGGCAATCACCTGATAACCACACTTGATATTGAACTCCAGGGCGTTGCCGAGTCGGCCTTTTCCGACACTGCGCGCGGTGCCGTGATTGCAATGGATCCGCGTGACGGTGCGCTGCTGGTCATGGCCAGCCTGCCACATTTCGATCCCCTCGATTTCAGCGGTGTCCTCGATGCCGCTACATGGGACAGCCTGAACAGTGACAGACGCAAACCGCTCCTCAACCGTGCTCTTGCCGGGCTCTATCCTCCGGCCTCCACAGTAAAGATCGTATCGGCGACTGCAGGTCTCCAGGAAGGTGTCATCAACGAGAGTATGACTCTTGACCCGTGTGTTCCGGGGGGCTGGAGACTGGGCAACAGGAGTTTCCACTGCTGGAAAGAGGATCATGGGGAACTGAACGTAGTGGGAGCGATCGAGCAGTCGTGTGACGTCTTTTTCTATCAGGTGGGTGTGCGGCTCGGGCTGAGACCGCTTCATCGGATGGCGACTTCATTCGGCCTGGGACAAAATACTGGCCTCAACCTTCCCGGGGAAGTGCCGGGAAATTTTCCCGACGAGAATTATTACGATCGGACGATCGGCTCCGGTGAGTGGATCGAATCCGGCCAGGTTATCAACCTGTCCGTCGGCCAGGGCGAAATCCTGGCCACCCCGCTGCAGGTGGCGGTTATGACTGCGGCTATAGCAAATGGGGGTATGCGGGTGACTCCCTATATGGTCCGGTTCACAGTCCCCAGGGAGGAAGGAGCGAGAGAGCCCCTTGCACAGACAGAACCTGTTCCACTGGACGGAGTAGATCCAGAGGCGCTGGCACTGGTCAGAGAAGGCATGATCCGGGTTATTAACGGGGAGAAAGGGACGGCGCGAAATGTGGCCCTGCGCGTACCTGGTGTAATGGTGGCAGGCAAGACGGGCACGGGGCAGAACCCGCACGGTGAGGATCACGCCTGGTTCACTGCTTTCGCTCCAGTCGAAGATCCCGAAATAGTGGTGACCGTCCTCGTGGAGAACGGTGGAGGGGGAAGCGCTGTGGCGGCCCCTATCGCCGCCGAAGTGCTGCGAGCGTACTTCAGGGACCGCGCTGCTTCCAGGAGCCCCGCCGTCGGGGGCGGAGGTCCTCCCATATGACCAGAGGAAAGCGGCTATCCAGGCACTTTCTGAGGGATTTCGATCATCGCCTCTTCTGGAGTGCGATTGGGCTCATTGTTATCGGCATCGTCTTCGTCTATTCGGCGACCGTGGAAAACATCCAGGTCGCTGCTCCACTCCACACCCGTCAGGCACTATGGGCTCTGGTGGGACTTACGGCAATCCTGGTGGCCATCCGCCTGCCTCTGCAGTTCTACTACAGTACGGCATACCTTATATACGGAATTGCGATGCTGCTGCTTGTGGGTGTGCTTGTTGTCGGCGGAGGAGGGGCGGAACGCTGGTTCAACCTGGCAGGCGCTATCCGGCTTCAGCCGAGCGAACCCGCCAAGGTAGCCATGGTGCTGGCCATTGCCCGCTACCTGTCCGGACACAACGTCAACTTCAGGCGGGTCAGGGATTTCCTGATCCCGGTGGGGTTGGCAGGTCTGCCCTTTCTGCTCGTGGCGCGTCAGCCCGACCTCGGAACGGCGCTGGTCTTCCCGGCCGTGCTGCTGCCCGTACTCTTCTGGAGAGGCGTACCTCTCTGGGTAATTTTCCTCCTCTGCAGTCCCTTACTGAGTGTCGTGACCGCCTTCTCTCCTTACACATGGGGCCCGATGCTGATAGCGGTGGGAGTCGTTGTCTGGAAGAGCCGGCTCCGCAGAGAACTCGCACTGCTGGTCGTGACGGTAAATATCGTGCTGGGTGCGGTTACTCCCACGGTTTGGGACAATCTTCACGAATATCAGCGTCAGCGGATACTCACTTTCGTAGATCCCCAGCAGGACCCCCTTGGTGCCGGCTACCATGTCATACAATCCACGGTTGCAGTGGGCTCGGGAGGTCTGCTGGGCAAGGGCTACCTTCAGGGAACCCAGACGAAGCTGAATTTCCTGCCCGCGCAGCACACTGATTTCATGTTCAGTGTCATAGCGGAGGAGACAGGTCTGGTAGGTGCTCTCGTAGTGCTGCTGCTCTTTATGGGAGTACTCCATCGAAGTCTCAGAGCGGCTGTAGAAGTTAAAAACTCGTTTGCAGGGCTGGTAATTATCGGCGCGTCGGCAATTATCTTTACGCACGTTGTGGTGAATATCGGTATGGCACTGGGGCTGCTTCCTATCACGGGGCTCCCTCTGCCTTTCATCAGCTACGGTGGCTCGCACCTGGTATCGATGATGCTGCTGATTGGCATCGTGCTGGGGCTACGGATGCGTTGGGTGGAGTATTGAGACAGACCCGGTGATCCCCGAATTAATCAAGTTCGGCCCTTTCGTGCTGCGCAGCTATGGTCTGATGATGGCCGTGGGCTTCGGTATCGGAGCCTGGTGGCTTGTCAGGCGCGGCAGGGCGAAAGGTCTGCCCGTCACACGCCTTCTAGATATGGCCATCGCTATGGTCTTGACCGGACTTGCAGGCGCCAGGCTCCTATATGTAGCGACACACTGGCAGGAATTCTCAGGCCAGCTGTGGCGGATAGTATGGCCTATCCAGTCCGGTGGAGTTGTTGGAATGCACGGGATGGTTTTTTACGGAGGTCTTATCGCAGCTGTTCCCACGGCGGTAATGCTTATGAAGAGGTGGAAGCTCGAGCCGCTTAAAGTGCTCGATGCCGCCGCTCCTCCACTCGCCCTCGGAACTGCGGCCGGGCGTACAGGTTGCTTTCTCAATGGATGCTGCTATGGGATTCCCACAGACGGCCCGTTTGGGGTAGTCTTCCCTGTAGAAACGATGGCAGGTGCCACTTTCACCGGAATACCCATCCATCCAGTACAGCTTTACATGGTTTTTAACAATCTGCTGATAGTTGCCATTCTATTGTTAATAGAGCGCAGGTGGGCGAAGTTTGACGGTATTGTTATTGGTGCCTATTTTGTTTTAGTCGGTCTGATGCGTGGCTATGAAGATCTCCTGCGTTATTATGATGGTGGTATGGGGCTGTTCAACAATATGCTTAATTGGGCCTTCGTAGTCGTGGGTGTCCTTCTCATAGTATTGTCCCGCTCGCGGCGCGCTGATTCATTGGATTGAAGAGGAAAGTCCTGATGGTTCGAAGCATGACTGGCTTTGGTCGTTGCACGACTTCAGATCCGCAGTTAGAGACGGTGGTTGAGATCCATTCAGTCAACAACCGTTTTCTCGATGTAGTAGTACGCGGAGGCAGGGAAGTGATGCAGCTGGAACCGCGGATCAGGGACGTTGTTCGCAGGCAACTGGAACGCGGCAGGATTACCGTGACGGTAGGAATGGAGGGCGCGGGAGAGGGCGAGCCCGTTGTTGACATCGAGCGGGCCGAGGAATATCTGAAAATCCTGAATACGCTCAGGGAGCGATTGGATCTTCCCGGTGAGCCGGATCTGGCCATGCTGGCCGGTTTCCGGGATGTGATTTCTGCAAATGCAACAGAAGAAGCAGGAGAAGAAATCTGGGGAAATGTAAAGCCTGCACTTGAGGAAGCTTTGAATGCGCTCGTTGTGATGAGGGAAAGAGAGGGAACGGCGCTGTCTGAGGACCTCGAACAAAGGTTCGAGGCAGTCGAAGAAAGCCTTGGAGGAATAGAAAAGCTGGCACCGGGAAGGAGCGCTGAGTACGCTGAGAGACTGAAGAGCCGGGTGGAAGAGATTCTTACAGATACTGCGTTGGACGAGAATCGGTTATATAGTGAAATTGCCCTTTTCGCGGACCGCGTCGATATAAGCGAAGAGTGCACCCGACTTCGCAGCCACCTGAACCAGGCCAGGCATATAATGGCCGGACCGGACCCGGCTGGCCGCCAACTCAACTTCCTGCTGCAGGAAATGCACAGAGAGGTAAATACTATCGGCAGTAAGGCAAACGATCAGGATATCGGTTATCTGGTTGTAGCCACGAAAGAAGAGCTGGAAAAAATCAGAGAGCAGGTTCAAAACATTGAATAATCGAGGTTTTCCACTGATTATCAGTGCTCCTTCCGGAGCCGGGAAAACGAGCATCTGTTACGAGGTGCTCCGCAAGGTAGAGGAGGCGGAATATTCCGTTTCGATTACCACAAGGGCCCGCAGGTCAAATGAAAGGGATGGAGTGGATTACCACTTCGTTACGCCGGAACAGTTCGAAGAAATGATCGGAAGGGGCGAACTTGCGGAGTGGGCCGAGGTACATGACAATCTGTACGGCACCCTCAAGGCGAAGCTGAGCGGTGCGGTGGAGCGGGGAAAGGTGGTGGTGCTTGATATCGACGGACAGGGAGCCAAAAGCCTGAAGAGAAGCTACCCTGACTCTGTCCTGATCTTCATCTTCCCGCCGTCACCTTCGGCACTCCAGGAGCGTCTCTCGAACAGGGGGACGAACAATGAAATCTCTATCCGCAAGCGTCTTAAAGGGGCGCCTCAGGAGATCGAGAATGTAGAACTGTATGACTACGTGATCGTCAACGAGGAATTTGAGGACTCTGTGGAGAAGATAGTGCACATTATCGAGGCAGAAAAATGTGCCCTGGAAAGAATGCGCCCGTTTATAGAAAAATACTCTGAAGAACTGGCCCAAAAAAACGAGGATAAGGAGCATAGTCAGTGAAAGAAGAGCGTCTGAACGTAGAAGATTTTCGCAATACAACGCCGAATATCTATTGGGCTGTGGTGATAGCAGCTCGTGAGGCCCGGAAGATAAACAATCTCCGCCGCATGCAGGCCGTCCATGACCCGGAGTACATTGAGCCGGATGCAAAGGTAACGACCGAAGCGCTGACCCGTCTCATCGAGGGACGCGTTGAAGCTGAAGAGAACGAGTATGCTGAAGAGTAAACCAGCTGACAGGTTTGCCTTGTGGCACGAATAATCGTAGGAATCACCGGTTCAATAGTCGCTTATAGGGGGGCAGAACTGGCCAGGTCCCTGATCAAAAAGGGCCACCAGGTCAGGGCACTTATTACTTCAGGAGGGCAAAGATTCGTTACTCCTCTGACCCTGCAGGCTCTTACC
>JAGLTZ010000081.1 GCA_023135015.1 Candidatus Latescibacterota bacterium | reverse complement strand
CGGTCTGGCACGACGACCAGCAGGGTACCGCAACTGTGACAGTGGCCGGTGCCATCAACGCGCTCAAGGTGGTCGGTAAGAACCGCGAAAAGATCAAGACCGTGCTATATGGAGCTGGCGCTTCCAACTGCAACATCGCCAAGCAGCTTATGATGGTCGGTGTAAACGCCGACAAGATGATTCTCTACGACTCGAAGGGCCCACTCCACAAGGGTCGTACGGAGCTGAAGGAGAGCGAGCCCGAAAAGTGGCACCTGTGTGAAGTCACAAACGCCGAGAATATCGATGTCCCGTTCGACGAGGGGATCGAGAACGCCGATATGCTGGTAGCACTGTCCAGGTCAGGCCCTGACATAATCGCCAAAGAAGAAGTCGCCAAGATGGCCAAGGACTCGATCGTCTTCGCGTGCGCCAACCCGATCCCTGAGATCTGGCCGTGGGATGCCAAGGAAGCGGGTGCCCGCATCATGGCTACCGGCCGGTCCGACTTTGACAACCAGGTCAACAACTCTCTAGGGTTCCCGGGTATATTCCGCGGCACCCTCGATGTAGCTGCCACTACGATCACCGACGAGATGTGTATTGCTGCCGCCGAGGAACTCGCTAAGTGTGCCGAGGACAAGGGGATCCACGAAGGGTTCATCATCCCGACAATGGACGATTGGGAAGTCTACCCGCGTGAGGCCGTGGCCGTCGGCCAGAAGGCCATCGAGCAGGGTATAGCCCGTATCGAGCTCACACCCGAGCAGGCCTATGAGAAGGCTGCAGCTATAATCAAGCGGGCCCGCGATGAGACCACCTGGAGGATGAAAGAAGGCTTCATCCCGGAAGCCCCCGAGGAGCCGAAGCTCACGACCGGAGGTTAAATTACCCCAGTATGTTACAACAGGAGGCCGTGGCGCCCCAGGCACCACGGCCTCCTGTTCCTCGGCAGTGGGCCGCTAACTGACGGGGAATAGAATCCTGGCGGTGGTCCCCTGCACGGGTTGGCTCCTGACGGAGATCGCTCCGCCGTGATCGCGCATAATGCCCAGTGCTGCCGGAAGGCCGAGCCCCCTGCCGACGAACTTCGTAGAGAAGAACGGATCGAATAGTTTCTCTTGAATCTCTTCATCCATTCCGCAACCGTCATCGTCTACCTGTAGATAGACATAGCTACCTTCTCGCAGTTCGGCCCCGAAACGAGGCTCTGGAATGCAGTCAAGCCCGGGACCGCATTCCACGGCGCCGGTGGTAACAGTTATGGTGCCACAATCCTCACCTAGAGCCTCCATACTATTATTGAACAGGTTCCGGATAACCTGACGGACCTGCATAAGGTCGGCCTCTACCATCGGCAGGTCAGATGCAAGGTCGTACTCCACGACCGCATTATCGGGAATGGAAGTATCGAGAATATGCGCCATCTCCTCGACCACTTCGGACAGGTTGACTGGCTTGACGATCGTCTTCCCTTTGCCTGCGTAGGCCAGCATCTGGCTGACGAGATCTGCAGCACGCCGGGCGGATATAATAATTTTTTCAACACTATCACAGGCAGGGGATACCGGCGACAGCTTCATCAGCGCCAGGTCGGCATTGCCCAGCACACCGGCGAGCAGATTATTGAAATCATGGGCGATACCGCTGGCGAGCACACCCAGGCTCTCCATCCTCCTGGCTTCCTGTATCTGCTCTTCCAGCCGTTGCCGTTCCTCCTCGGCCTGCCTGCGTTCTGTGATATCCCTGAAGAAGCCAGTACTGCATTGTCTTCCATCGATTAAAGCTATCGCAGCGTTGATGTCTGCGTATACCACTGTCCCATCTTTTCTCAGGCATGGTATCTCACTTACCAGCGTTTTATCCTCCCTTGCCTGAGCCTCGAATTTGGAAATTACATATTCCAGGTCTTCCTTCGGGTGCATATCACCCACACCCAAAGCCATCAGTTCTTCTTCACTATAACCCAGCATGTGGCACATTGATGGATTAACATACAGAAACTCCTTTGTTTCAATGTCGGCTATGATTATCCCGTCGGTACTTTCTTCAAACAGAGTTCTGTACTTTGCTTCCGATTCTTTTAACGCCTCCTCCGCCCGCTTGCGCTCGGTGATGTCGTGCATCACTCCTTCGATAGATACAGGTTCTTTGTCCTCTCCAAGCACAACATGGGCGTTTATTGATACATCAGCGACTTCCCCGGTTTTTTTCACCAGTTTCAGTTCGTAATTCTCTACACGTCCTGACTTCATCAACTCTCTGACGAAATTATCCCGATCAACCGGATTCAGGTATACGTCCAAAACGGAACGCCCGATTAATTCATCCGGATCATATCCCGTCAAAGGCTTAACAGAAGGACTGAGATTTGTAATGATCCCCTGAATGTCGGTTTGATAATAAAGGTCTATCAATTGTTCAAAGATCGTGCGGTATTTTTTCTCGCTCTCTTGCAGCGCCTCCTCCGCCTGCTTGCGCTTGGTGATGTC
>JAGLTZ010000080.1 GCA_023135015.1 Candidatus Latescibacterota bacterium | reverse complement strand
CCCGAGGACGACCCGCGCAACCCGGGTGTGATCGCCGACCTGGTGGGAGACAACGTCGGGGATACGGCGGGTATGGGCGCCGACATCTTCGAATCGTACGTGGGTTCGATCATCGCGACCATCGCTATAGCCGCTACGGCTACAGCTGCTGCACTCGCTAAGTTGGGCTCAGGGGATCCTGAGTCTATCAAATCGGCAGCGATGCTTCTCCCGATCTTCATGGTGATGCTGGGGCTCGTGGCCTCATTTGTGGGGATCGCCAGCATACGCATCCTGCGGGGGCTGCACCCGGCGGCCGCGCTGCGCTACGCCACCTTCGTCGCGGCAGGGTTGTTTCTTGTAGCGGCCTATCTGAGTGTGGGTGTCCTCGGAATAAAGCAGGGCGTCTTCTGGGCGGTTTTCAGTGGCACTATTGTCGGGATACTGATCGGGCTGATCACCGAGTACTACACGTCCGCCAAGCCCATCAGGCGTATCGCCGAGGCAAGCAAGACCGGGGCTGCAACCAATATCATCGCCGGTCTCGCTGTGGGGCTCGAGAGCACTGCTTTTCCAGTCCTCTGTATCGCGATAGCCATCTATGTGGCGAACCAGGCAGCGGGTCTTTACGGGATCGGCATCTCCGCCGTGGGTATGCTAGCCACGGTGGGTATCACGATGAGCGTAGATGCCTACGGGCCGATTTCTGATAACGCCGGGGGCATCAGTGAGCTGGCAGGCCTGGGACCGGAGGTTCGGAAGATAACTGATGGCCTGGACACAGTCGGAAACACAACAGCCGCCATGGGGAAGGGATTCGCTATCGGATCGGCCGCACTGACGGCACTTGCCCTCTTTGCCGCCTATAACAGTGCGGTATCAACCAGCATCGCCGCAAGAGGTGGGGCACCTCTGGACATTTCCATAACCAACCCGATGGTTATGATCGGACTGCTGTTGGGAGCAATACTTCCCTTTATGGCAGCTTCTATGACAATGACGAGTGTAGGCAAAGCAGCCTTCAAGATGATCAATGAGATAAGGCGCCAGTTCAGGGAGATTCCCGGTCTTCTCGAAGGTGAGGAGGGGGTGCGTCCTGACGCAGCACGTTGCGTGGACATCTCTACCCGGGCGGCCCTGCAGTATATGATCGCACCGGGACTGCTCGCCGTCATCTCGCCGGTTGCTGTCGGGTTCATCCTTGGTCCCGTTGCGCTCTGCGGTATGCTGGCAGGCGCGACGGTGACCGGCGTGATGCTGGCCCTGATGATGGCCAATGGTGGTGGCGCCTGGGACAACGCAAAGAAGTGGATTGAAAAGGGCAATCTCGGAGGGAAGGGATCAGAGCCTCACAAGGCCGCAGTTGTCGGGGACACGGTCGGAGATCCCTTCAAGGACACCTCAGGACCATCCATGAACATCCTTATCAAACTGATGAGTGTGGTGAGCCTGGTTATCGCCCCACTTCTGTGATGAGAACGGTACAGAACACCCTGCCCCGGCCGCAGAGCCGGGGCCTGACGTCCACAGGGAGGTAACAGATAGATGCAACATTACGAAGGAACATTCGTCCTGGATCCGACCTTGCAGGAGGAGGGATACAACAAACAGCTGGAACGGATAAAGAAGTTCATTGATGACAGAGGTGGCAGGGTCATCGAGGACGACCGGTGGGGGCTGCGCACCCTTGCATACGAAATCAAGAAGCAGACACAGGGCTTCTATGGAGTGCTGGAATGGGAGGGACCCGGCGGACTGATAGGTGAGCTGGACCATATGCTGCGCCTGGACGAGCACATCCTGCGCCACCTCATTGTTCACATAGATTCCACCATCCTGACCGCACGTGAAGAACTACGGCAGCGCAAGGTTGCTAGGACCGAGGCGGAGGATAGAGATAAACGCTCGGTTATGGATGAAGACGTAGACGAGCACGAAAATGAGTTCGATGAGGAGCAAGAGTCTACCGGCAGCCCGGAGCAGGATGACGAGGGGAGGGAGGAATAATGACCCATCAGAAACCGTGCCGCTTCTGCATCGAGAAGCGGAGGTGGATTGACTACAAAGAAGAGAAGGTACTGCGCCGTTATATGACTGACCGGGGGAAGATAGTACCCCGCCGCCAGTCCGGTGTCTGCGCTAAACACCAGCGTATGCTGACAACGGCCATCAAACGCGCCCGCCACGTGGCGCTGCTGCCATTTACGACCGAATCGTTGCGATGAGTCTCCCTGTGGGGGAGTTGCCCCCCACGTCTTATTGGGGCCGCTTCGTGCCGGCCTCTATCGGTCTGGTTTTACTGACGCTGGT
>JAGLTZ010000008.1 GCA_023135015.1 Candidatus Latescibacterota bacterium | reverse complement strand
TGGAGAGACTCCTCGATCGATGGGGGGGATCAGATGCGGTGTTCGTCCTCGGGACCGGACCTTCCGTTGAGGAGCTATTCGACTGGGATATACACGGGAGACCGGTGGTAGTCTGCAATAGCCTGGTCAAGAACAATCTACTGATGGAGCATCTCATGCCAGCCGTGATTTGTTTCTCGGATATGGTTTTTCACCTGGGTCCCAGTGAATACGCAGCAACTTTCCGGGATGATCTCTTAAGAGTTATTGAACGTTACGGATGCTTCGCTGTGACACGACCAGATGGTGCGGCCCTTCTATTGCGCCACCACCCCGAACTCGAGAAGTATATCATCGGGATCCCAATGATCGCAGGAACGTGGCAGATACCCTCGCAGGACTTCTTTCATGTGCGTCCCACTTCGAACATAATGACCATGTATATGTTGCCTGTCGCCAGTAAGATAGGTAAGAGAATTCTGATAGGAGGAGCAGACGGTCGTAAGCCAGGTGAGACATACTTCTGGCGCCACGGCAAATCGGTCCAATACGATGATCTGATGACCACGGCATTCGAGACCCATCCCTCCTTCTTCCGCGATCGTGTCTACGAGAAATACTACGAAGAACACCTAAGAGAACTGGAAGGCCTGCTAGCTTACCTGGAGCGAAGGGGCCTTCAGATTAAGAACATTACAAATACCCATATCCCCGCTCTAATCCGCCGCAGCACCGAAGGTCAGCATCATCAAGGGCGGAAAGACTGAAAGACAGCCGAGGGCGCTGTCGTCAGCCAGACACTACTGCAAGGTTTTCAGTAGCTTTGAGCTTCGTCTATCAACATAACCGGAATGTCATCCTCTATCCGGTATCGGAGCCTGCACTGTTCACAGTTCAGAGCTTGCCCCTGCTCGTCATACTGTAACTGTCCCTTGCACTTGGGGCAGGCTAGGATATCCAGCAATTCTTCTGACAAGGCCATTCTCACCAGTTCCTTGTTCCCGCAGTTACTCAGAAAAGGTCCCTATCGATGCATACTTCTCGATGCGTTGTGTCACGAGTGTATCCGGATCCAGCTTTTCCAGCTCTTCCAGAGCCCCTTCCAGCACGGTCGTAAGTTCTTCGGCGGCCTTCTGGGGTGCCCGGTGCGCTCCCCCTCCCGGCTCCGATACAATACCGTCCACGATACCCAGCTCATCGAGATCCTTCGGGGTAATCTTCATTGCGTCGGCCGCCTTCGGTGCATGTTCAGCACTGCGCCACAGAATCGAAGCACACCCTTCAGGCGTGATAACTGAATAGTATGTATTCTCCTGGGTATAGATACGGTCGGCGACCCCGATTCCAAGGGCCCCTCCCGATCCCCCTTCCCCGATGACCAGGGAGACAATCGGTACGGGAAGTATGGCCATTTCTCTAAGGTTGACCGCGATCGCTTCCGCCTGGCCGCGTTCCTCCGCCCCCACTCCGGGATAGGCACCCTGAGTGTCGATGAAAGTAACGACCGAGAGGCCACTCCTTGCTGCAAGCTGCATGATCCTGAGTGCTTTCCTGTACCCTTCGGGACGCGGCTGCCCGAAGTTGCGGAATATCCTCTGTTTCGTATCCCGACCCTTCTGGTGCCCCACAACAGCCACACTTCTGCCCTCGAAAGTTGCGAATCCGGCCACGATCGCCTTGTCGTCGGCGAAGGCCCGGTCGCCGTGTAGCTCGATCCAGTCGCCGAACATCATTTCAACATAGTCGAGCGTGTAAGGCCGATCGGGATGGCGGGCCAGTTGCACTCGCTGCCAGCGCGTGAGGTGCCTGTAGACCTCCTCACGGAGGTTCTCCACCTTCCGCTCCAGTTTCGTGATCTCATCGCTAAGATCGATCCGCTCGACAGACGCATACGAGCGCAGGTCGGCGATCCGCCCCTCCAGCTCAATAATCGGCTTCTCGAAATCGAGTGTGAATCGTTCCATAGGATTATCAGGGTTGCGCACGCACCTGCACGGCACGTCGAACAGACAGAGCAAACTACCCTTCCGTCTGAGAGAGTGTCAAGAGAGTTGCTATCCGGTGCAAATAACGGGATTGCTGGAAAGAAGAACTGTTCTATATATCATTGTCAGAAATGAACCGAACCAGACCGAGAATATCGATCATCACTTCAGTACTCAATGCTGCCAGCACGATTCGGCGTGAATTGGGAAGTATCGAGCAGCAGAGCTACGAGGACCTGGAGCTGGTTATCATGGACGGCGGCTCCGCAGACGGTACCGTGGAGATCCTGCGGGAATTCGACCACCTGATCAGTTACTGGGAGTCGAAGCCGGACAGAGGCATATATCACGCCTGGAACAAAGCACTTGAGCACATTACAGGCGACTGGATCTGTTTTTTAGGAGCCGACGACTACTTGTGGAGTTCTGAGGCTCTGAGCCAGATGGTCCCGCATCTCGAAAAGGCGCTGGGAAAAGTCCGCATTGTTTATGGAAACCTCAACATCGTGGACTCAAATGAATCGGTGGCCCTCACACTCGGCGAGCCGTGGTATGTGGCAGGGCCGCGATTCCGGCACAACCTCTCGATCCCGCACCCAGGCATGTTTCACCACAGGAGCTTATTCGAGCAGCTCGGCAGGTTTGACGAATCGTTCAAAATTGCCGGCGACTATGAGTTCCTGCTCCGCGAATTACTGTCTAATGATGCCCGCTTTGTGGAGGGAATAGTAGTCGTGGGAATGCAGGAGCGTGGCGAATCAGATCTTCCGGAAAACGCGGTGGCTACACTGAAAGAAGTACTACGTGCCCAGCACATTCACGGAATAACTAAGGTTCCTAACTGGCTATCCTTACGACTCCTCAAGGAACGCATTCGTTGGTGGCTTACGATACTCATGAACTATAGAGCCGCTTTATCCGTGGTAAATACATATCGCCGGCTGATGGGGAGACCGAAGCTGCCAAGATAGCAGCCCTGCTTACATGTAGCCCAGTTCCTGCAGTCTCCGCTTTATCGTGGCTTCCTCTTCCGGTGTGTACACACTCTCCCGGGCAGGTTCAGGTGATACGGTATCCGCTTCGTATACGGTCTCGGATGTGATCGGCACTGGTTGTCCGGCAAGGAAATCCTCGGTAAAGAGCTCATCCAACACACGCCCGTCACACACCCCCTGCGGAGGTACACCCAGCAAATAGTTCAGAGTCGGAGCGATATCAATAATCCTGGCCCGCACTGTGTGGTTCTTCCTGATACCCGGTCCGGCCGCCACGAAGATCCCTTCAGGGTGATGGCGTCCAATGTGGAAATCCTCTCCAGCGACCACCATCCGCAGCTCTGGTTCGCCGTGTTGATATCTCCCCGTAATGGAGTATCCCCCAGCGGGTTCAACAACTAGATCGGGAAGTACGTGCAGGAATTCTCCATAGTAGATCTCTTCCCGACGGTGGACGGCTTTAATGATATACGACCCGTTTTCGGGATCACGCACTTCGCCAAGTCGGGTTATCAGCTCATCTGATGTTTCCCTTCTCAGGTGGGGAGAACCCTCCAGCAGGTAGATAAACGCCTCGTTGCTGCGCCCGGACGCGATCGCCCTGGAACGCTCCCAGTCAATAGGTGGATCCTCTCTGTATTCTTCATCACTCCCTGTCCGGGATTCATCCGGTGCCTGATAAGACCGCGCGAGATCCAGGTAGAGGTATCCCTCCTCAAATAACCATCTCCACAGGTTGAAGCGTTTCAAGTGTCTCTGGAACCCATGGTCGGAGACAACCATGGTAATCCACGGCCCTGGAGAGGCCCTGCCAAAAGTATCGGAGATAAGAGACATCTGCCGGTCGAGTGTCCGGTAGAAACGCTCAAGGATCTTTCGATGAAGAGCGGCATCGAATCGCTCGTGTGCAGGATCGAGATGGGCCCACAGGACATGCTGCAGTATGTCGGAAGCCTGGAAGTGAATCATGAAAAGGTCCACCGGCTCCCTCTCCAGGAGCCAGCAGGCCGCCCGGGATCGCTGTATAACCACCTCCGATATCCAGTCGAGGAAGGCGTCGAGGCTCTCATGCCTGGTATCATCCACGGCGGTTTCGAGATTGAAAATGTGATAGCCGGGGATCGCTTCGAGCAGGTCGCGGGCCAGGGATCGCGGATGGGTAAATTCAGAATCGGTGGAGGGAGTCAGAAGCCCTGAAACAAGGAAGCCGTTCACCCGGTGAGGAGGATAGGTCATCGGCAGGTTCACGATTCCCACACGCCTTCCGGCCTCGCTGGCTGCCTCCCATACTGTCGTAGGAAGCTTCCTGATATCGGCCGGAACCTGTTTTCTGAGTTCGGGGTCCCAGCCGAAGAAGTCGAAGATACCTGTCCGCCCAGGATTTAAGCCGGTCTGGAAAGCCACCCACGCCGCAGGAGTGATTGCGGGCAGTGTTGATTCAAGCACTCCCCACGACCCTGCGTCCATCAGCCCCGCCAGGCAAGGCATGAAGCCATCATTGACAGCAGGACGCAGCACCTCCCAGGCAGCACCGTCGATACCTATTATGAGCACTTTCCTGCCGGCCATCGAATTCCTCCGGGTACTTCTGCTTAGAGGGCTGATTCTTCGCGAATAAAGTCTAAAGACGGCCCAGCATAGACATCACACGCAGGTACCATACCATCCAGACCGCCTCCCAGATAACCCCCTTGGACATTTTACTAATACCCGAACGCCGCTCAACAAATGTGATCGAGATCTCTTTAACCTTGAAACCGAGCTTCCATGCCCGGAAAACCATTTCGATCTGAAAGGCGTATCCATCGCTCCTCACACAGTCCAGGTCGATCGATTCAAGCACGCTTCGCTTGAACACCTTGAATCCGCTTGTGGAATCGTACACGTGGAGGCCGGTTATCACCCTGGAATAAAGATTCGCAAACCATGAGAGGAGAAGCCTGCCGAGGGGCCAGTTCACAACGTTCACCCCCTGCACATAGCGGGAACCCAGAACAACGTCATAATCTTTGAGTCTCCAGAACAGCTCTGGCAGGTACTTCGGATCGTGTGAGAGGTCGGCGTCCATCTCGAATATGTAGTCGTAGTCACGTTCCAGCGCCCACCGCATCCCGTCCCTGTAGGCGCTGCCCAGTCCCATCTTCCCGCTTCTCCTTATAAGGTGAAGTCCATCTTCCTCGTCCATCAACGACTCTACCAGGTCGGCAGTCCCGTCAGGGGATCCGTCATCCACAACGAGGATATCGAGTGGAAGGGCCTGGTCGAAAACACCGCGTACAGCTCGCTGGATGTTATCCAGCTCATCGTAGGTGGGGATTATCACCAATCCCCTTTCGCGCTTTTCAGCGGTCACATTCCGTCCCCATATTTCTCAACCTCTTCCCGGAAGAGCGCCAGGCTTTCATCCAAACCTGCCGGCTGAATACCGAAATCACTTCGCAGGCGGTCGAGAACAAAACCCGATTCGAGCGGGCGGTCAGCTTCCTGTCCCAGCTCCCCGGTCGTGACAGGGATGATCTTATCCCCATCCAGCCCGAATATTCGGGCCGCCCTCACGGCGAACTCGTACCTGCTCACCCGGTCTGCTCCCGCCGCGTGATAGAGGCCCGCTCCGCCGTGCTCGACCATCGTAAGGATCATCCGCGCAAGGTCGGAGGCCAGCGTAGGATTCCCCATCTGGTCGGTCACAACCCTGATTTTCTCCCCGGCCCGCAGTTTCTGCACGACCCACAGAGCGAAATTAGTCCTGATCCCGGAGGCTGCACCATACAGCACCATGGTACGGATCACCAGGTGCCGGCCTCCATCCTTTACTACAATATCTTCCATCTCCGCCTTCGAGGCACCGTAGACGCCCAGGGGGCGGCGGGGCGCATCCTCGGTGTACGGTCCATTACGGCCGTCGAAGACGTAATCGGTAGAAAGTGTGACCAGCCTGGTGCCTGTCGCGTCCGTGGCACTAAGGATATTCGCCACGCCACCTACATTGACGGCTCGTACCCTCTCTTGGTTTGCCTCGCTGGCATCAACCGCAGTAAAAGCGGCCGTATTGAGCACCCAGTCGGGACCCAACCCCTCCATCGCAGCCATTACTGCTCCTGCATCGGTTATATCCAGCGGGGAGATGGGACCGGCAGGAGTCTGAATGCCGGTATCCAGATCGAAAGGCGCGACCTCATGCCCTGCGACGGTGGCTGCCTCAAACAGCTTCTGTCCCAGAAGACCGGCAGCTCCCACCACGGCGAGCCTCATATATCCAGATCCTCCTCTCCTTCTGATTCCTGCACCGGCGACTGGCTCTTCAGACGTCTCAGCGCGGCACGTTCTTCAGCCGACAGGAAGCCCATTAACCAGAGAAGAATCGGGAAGAGCGCCAGGATACCTGCTTTCGCAGCTATGCCGGGCCAGAGTTCCAGGTCAGGCAGAAGGCTCACTCCAGTCCAGACAACAACTCCGGCCCCTACGATAAGGGCCAGTCGCTTCCACTCCAGATGGATCGGCGCGATCGTAGAGGAGATCCGCCAAATCAGGAGCATATGCCACACATAGGCTACCAGCGTGGCCCATGCCGCTCCCATCATTCCTTGCGTGGGAATCAGCAGGATGCAGAGGGCGACATTGATCAGGACACTCGTTGCCGTGACGAAAGGATAGATATAGGTGCGGCCCCGGGCCAGGATCCCGGCATCGGCAACCTGACTGACCCCATAGGCGAGATAGGCGAAGGCGACCAGCGGAAGCGGCCCTGCAGCAGGCAGCCACCGAGGTTCGGTGACGACCGTGATGATCTCCGGCGCCAGCGTCGCCAGAGCCAGCGCGATAGCGCTCCCTATGGCCACAACATAAGTGATCAGCTGCCCGTAGAGCCGTGATGCATCGGGGTGATCACGCACTGTAAACAGCATGGGCACCCACGCCGTTCGAAGGGGGATCACCAGCAGGAATGAAACGATCATCCCGAAGCGGTACGCGACATCGTACTGGCCGATCAGAGCCAGCCCCATTCCAGGGTTGGGAGTCAGCACTAGGAGGAGCCACCTGTCGAGCAGTGCAAGAGCCCAGAGGGCGAGTCCATTCGGAAGCAATGGAAGACCGAATGCGAGGAGACTGCGGGCCTTCCGTGCCGAGAAGGGACGGTGGCTCCTGGCCTGCAGAAGGCCGACCACTACAGCCAGCATAATCACACTTGATGTGAGGTTGGCGTAGACAATACCCAGCACGCCCAGCTCTTCAGCCACGACCAGGTAGACGGCAACTCCCACGTATGTGATGAAATTGATGAGGTTCAGAAGTGTGTAGAGCCATGGTCGCTCTTCGACGCGCAGAAGGCTCAGCGTCACGAAACGGTACGTGGAGAGATAGGTCGCCAGCAAGGTAAGGCGCAGATAGAACCTGCCGTCTCCGGGGTCGACACCCCGTCCGAACAGTGCCGCGGAAATGTAGGGGGCGGCCAACCAGGCCAGAGCCAGCAGGCCCAGTGAGAGTGTGCCGAGCAACCCCACTGTCGTGAAAGTGACAGATGCTCGGCTGCGCCTGTGCTTGAAATCAGCCAGTACTTTTATAACTGCCGTGGCCAGGCCCAGGTTGAAGCAGAGGTAAGCCACGGCTTCGGCCAGGTGCAACAGGCCGTAGGTCCCCATTTCAGGCCCGTTCGGGTCCCAGACACGGGTGAGGACGGGGATAAGCAGGAATGAGAGTGATTTAACCAGAAGATCGCCGAAGCCGTAGACGGCGGTCTGCCTGCCCAGGTTCTTCAGTGTAGATTCGATCACGAAGTGGGGGCCGCCTCCTCACGACGCCGCCAGACTCCGAGCCCGAATCCGATTATGACCAGAAAGAGTGCAGCGAGCGACACACTGCGGCCGCCGTGGACGCTCCGCGGCCTGAATACAAGCTCAACGATACTGGATCGTGGACCCCCTGCACCCGGGTCGACCCTCACCCCGCGCAGCACGTGGTTCACCCTGTGAATGGGTACCCTCACGCCGTCCACCTCCACCTGCCACCCCGCGGGGTAATAGATCTCACTCATCACCAGTAGCACCGGCCCATCCGCCGTTACCCTGTAACGCAGGTGATGGATATCCCTCTCGAGCAGTTCGACGCTTCCCGCAGCCGCAGCAGCCGGATCGAGGGAACCGACCTGTTCGGTTGTAAGAGCCCGGGTCGATGTGTCAAAACCCTGGAGCAATGCGTTGAGGATCTCTTCGTCACCGCGAGCCCTGGCCGCTTCACCGACCAGCCAAGCCGGACCGAGTACACCCCTGTACTTATAGATGTGAACATCTCCAGATGAAAATACCATCTCGAAACGGTCCTGGGGAAGTTGGTCTCCATAGATCAGGTATCGCACATTCAGCATGGCCAGAAGGTTGGGCAGCTGCATCCTCCCCTGTGGCTGTCTCTCCAAAAGCTGTTGGTAGCTTCTCAGTTTCGCCGGGCTGTATCCCTCGACATCCTCCAACCCCTGGGCCATCCAATAGTTTCCCGGTACAGGTAGTCCCAGGTTCAGCAGGCGGAACGGTCCCTGCTGCTCTGTCAGGAATTGTGCGTGCGGATTCGAGGCAGCTACATCTGGTCGATCGGCTCGCGGTACGGTGTTGATAAGTTTCGCATTGACGACCCACAGGTCGGCCACGACCAGGAGACCGACTGCCGCAACCGCAACCCTGGCAGGCAAAATGCGACGCAGAGAGAAGTAGAGCAGAAGAGCCGCCAACCCTGCGAATCCTGTCACCCTCAACATATCTCTCCAGAAGATAGTGTAGGCCTCACGGGCTGCGCCCTGGCCGATCCTGGCAGCTGCCGCATCTGTATATCCTGTTCTGAAAGCCGTCTTGCCAGCAAGTACGACCAGGAAAAGGACGCCCAGCACAACCGCTGCCAGCCGCAACCCCTTGATCCACCGGTCCCGCTCCTCCTCTTTCAGTTCCAGCAGGGCTTGAAGCCCCAGCGCCGCCAGAACGGCGGTGGCGAGCAGAAGCAGGATCAAGACCATCGCCGGGACGCGGAACTTGGCGAAGAAAGGGAGTATCTCGTAGAGAGGACGGTACAGAAGGGCAAACCACTTCCCGAATGAAACGAACAGACTGAAAGTCCCGAGTACGACCAATACCTGGACCAGCTTTTCACGCAGCCGCAGGATGACAGCCACTACGGCCAGCATTAGAGGCACGAGCCCCATGTAATAGGGATGGTCTGTAAATAGCATATACCCCCAGTACGTGCCCTTGCCGAAACCGAACCAGGATGGCACCAGGAAGGTAAGCGCCTCCATGGGATGGAACGACCAGCTGGTGGCATAGTCGTAAGAGACTCCTCCACCGACCGCTCCCCCACCGCGGATGCTGAAATGACTGTATTCGTACACGGGCCAGAGGAGATAGGCAGCCAGCGCCAGAGCGAGTACGCCAACTCCCATCAGCCCACCGAGCCGGAGGAGATGCCCCTTCAGCTCTCGCTCCTTTCGATGCTGGATGGCATCGACGAGAAAGTAGAGCCCTACCATCATCAGACCGTAGTAAGCTATTTGCAGGTGCAGTGCCAGGAGTTGCATTCCGATGGTTGCCGCCAGCAGGCTGGCAGCCAGCAGGTTGGGGCGGTGTAGAAACCTGCGGGTGAGCAGGAACACAAGCGGCAGATAAGCTATGGTAAAGAGCTTTCCGCCATGGGCAACCGGGCCCAGAATAATCTCCTGTGGGCTGAAGAAAAATACCACTGCGCCTAAGAGTGAGAGGAAGGCATCCAGCTTAAGATCCCGTAAAAGCAGGTAAGCGAACAGCCCGCCCATAAAGTGGTGGAAGAGGATGTGAATGGCTGGAGAGCCGAGAAACAGGATCTTGTAGAGGGGAAGCAGCCACATTATGGGGTAAGCTCCAGGAGCGAACTGGAGGCTGCCGAAGCTGGGCATGCCGGAGAAGATGTAGGGATTCCATAGTGGGAAGATCCCCCGCTGCATCATCTCGCGTCCCCACCGCTCGAATGTCGCCGCCGGTATGCTATCCCCTGAAGCAGTGAAGACCTGACCGCCGAGAACAAGGTCCTTGAAGAAGATGATGATCAGCAGGTAGAGCACGGCAACTGCCAGCAGCCCCTCCAGCCAGGGACGGATGGCGACCCGGTTCGTATCTGCCGTACTGAGTTCGTTCGAGCCACGCTTCGCTATCATCATGTGGTACCGGTTCTCTCCACCAGAGGGGGCAGTCGGCCCGACCCCATTCGCCACCCGCGCAGCAGCGCCACAGCAACCTTCCATATCGTCCGTACGGGTAGACGGCCGATTACCACCTTCCATTTCGCGGCTGCAAGATATGCTGCGGCCATGACGGGCCAACCCCACGGCCGGTGCAGGCGAAAGATCAGGCTCATATGTCCGGCACGCCCCACCTCTGAACTCTCGGAATCCTGTTCCCACCGGCCACCGGGCTCGACCATATGATCAACTACAGCATCAGCAGAGTACCAGATCCGGGCACCCATCCGCCTCAATCGCTCAGAAAACTCGACGTCCTCGTACATTGCAGGTTCGTGAAAGCGGGTATCAAACCCTCCAGCCTGCAGTGCCATGTCTCGTCGAACAGCCATGTTATTGCTGCACACAATCCTGGAGGTACCCGAACGATCTGCATCAAAGTTGCGGCGAGTATGTCCAGTCCATGTCAGTACGGCTCCGACACGCCGGGGAGCATTGGTAGTCGTGTCCGGCTCCTCATGCGCCCTGCCGGCAACCAGGTCGGCGCGGTTCTCTTCAAGGGGGGAAAGCAGCGCCTCCAGCCATCCCGGCCGTGCAATCGAATCGTCATCCACATACACGACATATGTTGTTGTTGCTTTCAACAGGCCCATGTTGCGGGCATCTGCACGGCCTGGCACCGGTTGTTCGAGGATGACCAGAGGCCCTTCCTCTCCGACATTCCAGCCACCTTTGAGGGCGACACGAGTGATCTCCCGGGTAGCGCATTCCCGCTCAGCTTCTTCTCCCTGGACCACAACAATGCACTTATCCTCCTCAGCAAGCTGAGGAAGGATAGCCTCGACGGCCCTGGCCGCTATCGCAGGTCGTTTGAAGCTGGGGATCACTATCGTTACACTCAACGGTTCCTCTCCCGTGTTGTGTCCCGGTGAAGACCGGCCAGGTCGATGATACTGAATTGTAGTGAATCAACCACGAATATCACTACCGGATTGCACATCATTGTGCAGGCCGGGTCTATATATCGAAAGAGCAGGACGGTGGTTATTTTGTTCCCGACTCAATAAGAAGGGGAAATACAAGATGCAAGTCTCGATCGAGGAGAGACACCTGGGCAGTGTCGTAGTGATCAGATCGGAAGTATTCGAAGATGAGAGGGGATTCTTCAGCGAAGTATTCCGCGGCGACCAGTTCGCCAGGTTGGGTCTGCCCACTTCCTTCGTCCAGGAGAACCATTCCGGTTCTGTAAAGGGAGTGCTGCGCGGGCTCCACTTCCAGTGGGATCCTCCGATGAGCAAACTGATGAGGGTAACTGCAGGCACCGCTTTCCTGGTCGCGGTCGATATCCGCAAGGGATCACCAACACTCGGCCAGTGGTCCGGGATTGAATGTGCCGCTCGCGATGGAATCCAGGTGTGGGCACCGGCCGGATTCGCCCGCGGTTTCTGCGTTCTCTCCGAATGGGCCGAAATCCAGTACAAATGCACCGGTATATACAACAGTGCCGGGGAATCGGGTTTATTGTGGAACGATCCGGCCATCGGTATAGACTGGCCGGCTGAGGACCCGATCCTGTCGGAAAAGGACCGGATCGCCCAGACCCTAGAAGAGTGGCTGGCCAGACCTGAATCAGATCATTTCGTTTTTCGGGCAGAGGAGGGGCCGTAAATATATTTTTTGGAGCTCACGACCCAGAGTCTTCTATACGGTGCACGTCCTGTAAGAATACTGATCCGCCCTATTTTTCGAACTCTCCCGGTGTTCTTGAGAAAAACCCTTCTCCAGAAGTTATTCAGCAACCTGGAAGATATGAGCAATGTAACAATAAAGTGGGTTATCCAGCTCTCCCCTGGCAGCTCCCGGAATGAGACACTGCAATGTTTTAAAACCGACCGGATCGATTCGGCATCAGGGATCCCCATCCGGATGTGCTCTATCATCCATTCCGGGGGGGAAATCTTCAGGGATTCATACAGTTTGAAGAAGAAACTGTCCAGTCGGCGGGCTGGTTGTCCGCAAGGGCATGCTAAGAAGAGAGTCTCCCCGGTAATACGCACCAGCTCCTCTAATGCTTTCGGCCTGGCCTCATCTGGCAAGTGCTCCATCACATCCGAGCAAATCACTCTGTTGAAAGAGGCGTTCCGGAACGGAAGTGCGGTAACAGAAGCTCTCACAACCGAGAGGTTTTCCGATTTCCGGCCTTCGAATTTTATGTCGACTCCGACAACCTGATCGCCGGTAAAACTGGATATACCTCCAGTGCCAGAACCGACTTCCAGAATGGTGTCACTTCCTTCAAATTCTGGCTGAGCCAGGATAGAACCGTAGCGAATCGCCTGGTCCAGCATCAGCGATCAGTCACCTGTCACTGAGCACAGGGCCCTTTTGCAGTTCGCCCACCCCTGCGCAGCAGGCCCGCAGCGATTTGCGGGGCCGTGATCAATATGAATGAAGGAAGAACTGTTACCCATTCCCACGGCCGCGCGTGGCGGCGGAAAAGCAAAGCCAGCGCGCGAACCTTGGCGACCATTTTACGGCGGCTGAATTGCCCGCCGACACTCGCCGACACCTTGTGCGCTACAAGCTCTTTCGGATCAAAGCAAAGCCGCCATCCGTTACGCCGCGCCCGCATCGACCAGTCGGCGTCTTCGGCGTAAAAGGGGAAATCCTCATCGAGCAATCCTACGGCCCGCAGCGCTTCGGAACGCAGCAGGACCGCCGCCCCAGTCAGATAATCAGTATCCACCACTTGTCCCGGCACCTTTTCAACGCCAGCACGGATGTAGCTGTGTCCGACATATCCCCTCCATAGCGCCACACATCCCCCCCCATACCAGATCCGTTCGGGAGGATTGAAATATGTGATCAACGGACAGACACCGGCGATATTGACATCCGCCTCCAACGTCTCCCAGAGCCTACCCATTACACCCGGCGTCAGTACAACGTCGTTATTGAGGAGAAAGATGGCTTTGGGAGCACCGGACCCAAGCAGCAGGCGCAGACCCCGGTTGACAGCACGGGAGAACCCCTCGTTCGATTCGAGCGTCAGCAGTTCCACCTCAGGCCACTGCGACCGCAGGTGCTCGGGAGTCCCGTCGGTGGACCCATTATCGACGACCACAATACGTGAAGGAGACGGGTCAGCCGCAGCGAGGCTCTCCAGGCAGAGCCGGGTATCATCCCATCCATTCCAGGTGGGGATCAGAGCTGCTATTGGCAGAACACCGCTCATTTCACCACTCTTTCACCCTAACGGAATGTATTCGTTACCGGACGCACACCATGCCGTATACCGGTCACCAGTTCTCTGACGATCCGCCCGGGAGCGTGTCTGGGCAGCCGGTTGGCGAGTACATCGACAACGGCCGCCAGCAGATGGCTGGCCACCATGATCAACAGCGCCCACGCCTCGTGGCGGGCAAAGATCGCCGCCATGCTCCTGCTGCGGCTCGCATACTGCTCGAGCAGATCCTCCAGAGATTCGCTGCGGCCTGCCGCATGGTGCACCGGCTGGAGGAAGAGGCGGGCCCCCGGCACGAATAGCATACGCCCTCCCGCCTTCGCCAGCCGGGTGAAAAACTCGACATCTTCGTACGGCCACCCTGCCGCAAACGCCTCATCGAACCCTCCCAGTTTGAGCGCCAGCTCGCGGCGCACAGCGCAGTTGTGCCCGGAGGCAAGGGAGGTCGGAGACGACACCTCGGCTGAGTAATTCGCAACCAGGTGTCCTGTCCAGCGCAACCGTCCGCCGGGACGTGCATCGGGGTACGGCCCGATATCCGGCGGCTCGATAGCACCGGCGACGGCATCAATGCCCGGATCGAGGAAGGCGGCCCGGATCGATTCCAGCCATCCATCCAGCGGCAGCCCGCAGTCATCCAGGAAGACTACAACGTCTTCACTTGAATGTTCCAAGATCGCGTTGCGCGCCGACGCAGGAGACGGAGCCAGCAAAGGATCACCGGGCGCCTGGCCTTCAACCAGATCCACTTCGAACACGTCCCTGTAGGCGGAGCGGGCTTCGCTTATGCGCAGACCAGCTTCCCGGGGCGCCTCAATATCAGCGAGCATCGCCACCAGGAGGCAGTCGCCTCCCTCGAGCTGTCCAAGAACGGTTCCCACTGTTCTTTCGAGCCGCTCCGGGCCTGCTCCGGCCACTACCCCCACGGTGATCGTAGATCCGACCACGATCAGACCCTTTTTGCATCGGCTGCCAGGCGCACCACCACCCGTGCCAGCTCACCCCAGTCGGGCAGGCCCGAGCGACCTTTGACCACGGGCAGCGCAGCCATCAGCCGGTCGCCCACCACTTCGGATAGCACCGAAGCGAGTGCCACCGGATCGTCGGGCGGGACCAGCCAGCCGTTCTCTCCCTCGGTGATCATCTCCGGCAGGGCCCCCACGCGCGTGGTAAGCACGGGACGGTTGAGGGCAAAGCTGAGTGCGGCCACACCGCTCTGGGTGGCGTTACGGTAGGGAAGCACGGTCAGGTCGGCGGCCGCAAAGTAGAGGGGTACTTCGCTATTGGGAATGTACCGGTCTTCCAGCCTGACCATATTCTCCAGTCCCAGTTCCCTGATACGGGCCTCATACGGCTCTTTCGATTTATAAAACTCCCCGGCGACGAGACAGGTCCACGACCCGCCCGGCGGGAGCATCGAGAGCGCCTCCAGCAGGATATCGAGTCCCTTATACTCCCGGACCAGCCCGAAAAAGAGGAATACGGCTCCCTCGCTGTCGAGGCCGAGCCTGCTCCGCGCCAGCTCCCTGTCTGGGAGCTGCCTGGTGTAGGGCAGATCGTAGCGGGGATGCAGGACCACATCGACTGCCGCACGCGGATTCAGCTCCCTGATCTGTTCAGCCATATTCCCCCCTCCCGCGATGAAGAAATCACCCCTGCGCATCACTCTCGCGGTAAAGTTAGCCCCCATCGGCATTCTCTCGTGAGAGACCACGTTATGACAGATGAATCCCACAGCCACATCCCGTCCGATCCTACGCAGCACACCGAGGTATGCCGGCGCGAAGAACGGATGCCACCAGTGGCAGATAACCGCTTCAGGGTTTTGCTCCCTGACCCAGCGAGCGCCGCTACGCCAGCTGGGCGGCCACAGCGGTCGCAGGATCGCCTCACCCAAGGGGGGGAGAGCCCCATCGGAGAGGTCGGCCGGTGAGGAGCCGGGAAAGAGGATGCGCGGATAGAGCCGGGCGAAGGTGAGTACAGCCACCTCGACCCCTTCGGCCCGCAGCTGGTTTACAAGAGCATAGTGATAATGAGCGATTCCCCCACGCCATGGAGGGGCCGGCCCCACGGATACAATTCTCATTCCGCCTCGTCGGGCCAGACACTCTCTATCAGGTACGTTTCCCCCTCTTTCGGTTCCCGGGCCATCATCTCACCCAGGAGCCCGAAGAAAATAAACTGAATGCCCACGATAACCATCATTACCGCCAGGAAGAGGAGAGGACGCTGGCCTATGGAACGGCCCATTATCTTTTCCACGAGCAGGTATACGTTCAAAACAACGCCTGCCACCAGTATCAGACCGCCAACCAGTCCGAATAAGTGGAGGGGACTGGACAGGTAGCGGTTGAGGAACATCACGGTCAGCAGGTCCAGAAAGCCGTGGAGGAAGCGGCTCGGCCCGAACTTGGTCCTGCCGAACCTGCGGGGGCGGTGGTTGACCGGTTTCTCTCCCACACGGAAGCCCGCCCGGTAGGCTATCGCCGGAATGTATCGGTGAAGTTCGCCGTGAACCCTTAACACACGGACAACCTCCACCCGGTATGCCTTCAGCCCGCAGTTGAAATCGTGCAGTTTCAATCCCGAGATGAACCGCGTGGCGTAATTGAAAAAGCGCGAAGGTATCCGCTTGGACAGCGGATCGTGCCTGACCTTTTTCCAGCCGCTCACCAGGTCCAGCCCGTCCGATTCAAGTTTCTCGATCA
>JAGLTZ010000079.1 GCA_023135015.1 Candidatus Latescibacterota bacterium | reverse complement strand
GAGCTTGAAGCCTCTTTTCCCTATACGGAAACTCCCGATCAGTCCGGTGCGGTCCAGGATGTCAAAAGAGATCTGGAGTCACATCAGAACATGGATCGTCTCATATGCGGGGATGTGGGGTACGGGAAGACAGAGGTAGCCATACGGGCGGCGCTCAAGGTGATTGAGGGAGGCAGCCAGGTCGCGGTGCTCGTACCGACCACCGTCCTGGCCCAGCAGCACCTTGAGACATTCAGGGCGCGCCTGGATGGATTCCCCGTGCGTGTAGAGATGCTGAGCCGCTTCCGGACCAGGGCTCAGCAGGGACGCACATTGGAGAATCTTTCATCTGGCCGCACAGATCTTGTAATCGGCACACACAGGCTTCTGAGCAGTGATGTATCCTTTTCCCGTCTGGGCCTTATAGTAATTGACGAGGAACATCGTTTCGGCGTCCGGGCAAAGGAGAGGTTGAAATCTATCCGCGCACAGGTGGATGTGTTGAGCCTGACGGCCACCCCTATACCGCGGACCCTGCACATGTCGCTTCTCGGGATACGCGACATATCGATTATCACCACGCCGCCCGAAGACCGGCTGCCCATTCATACAGAGGTTGTAAAGTTCGATGAGGGGATCATAGAGACAGCGATCCGAAGGGAGATGGAACGAGGCGGTCAGGTCTTCTTTGTTCACAACCGGATCCAATCTATAGATTCCGCAGTCCGCCTGGTCGAGCGCCTGGTCCCCGAGGCGCGAGTGGGGCTGGCACATGGCCAGATGAAAGAGGGCAGGCTGGAAATGGCAATGCTCGAGTTCGCCTCGGGGGGAACCGATGTGCTCGTCTCCACGATGATCATAGAATCCGGCCTCGATCTGCCGAACGCGAATACACTTCTGGTAAACCGCGCAGACAGGCTCGGCCTTGCACAGCTCTATCAGCTCAGGGGAAGGGTGGGGCGGTCGAGCCAGAAGGCGTACACCTACTTCCTTGTACCACATGGACGCCGTCTGACCAGAGATGCGAGACGAAGGCTGCAGGCTGTACAGGAATACTCGGAGCTGGGAGCCGGCCTTCACCTGGCGATGCGTGATCTTGAAATCAGGGGAGCCGGGAACCTGCTGGGCGCCCAGCAGCATGGACATATAGCGGCTGTCGGCTATGACCTTTACCAGGAGATGCTCGGGGAGGCGGTGGCTGAGATAAGAAAAACCCCGGAAGAGATCTGGTCGCCGCCACGCCTGGAACTGCCGGGGGAAGCATACCTGCCCGTGGCTTATGTCTCGATGCCGGGCCTGAGGCTGGAGTTTTATCGACGTGCCGTGGAGGCGCGCACTACCGAAGAAGTAGGAAGGCTGCATACAGAGCTCAGGGACAGGTTCGGACCGCTCCCGCCCGAGGCCCGGGCTCTGATCAACGCCTCGCATATCCGCGTATCGGGTGCGGAACTCGGCCTCGATTCGCTGGTTGTACAGAACAACAGTATGACTGGAACGTGGCCCGGGGACCGAATGTTCGACCGTCCACAGTGGGAAGAGCTGCTGAAACGGTTGGGTCCGGGTGTTCGGTTTGAGGGCGAGACGCCGCTCAAGTTTCGGATGGAGCTCGAAAGCGGTATGCCAATAGACCAGGTCGAAGAGGCCAGAAACCGCTTGCTGACGGAGAAGGAAGCTCGGTACGTTACCACGCTAATGCCTGATACAACTGCCGGAGAAAGCGCAGCTTATGGGTAGACGGAAGTTAAGTTTGAGACAGAAAAGTCTATGGGGGTTCCTGCTCGGCCTCCTTCTGGCAGTCAGTCTTGCAGGATGCGGCAGGAGCGGGGATAAGGGGCTGGTGGTTGCCCGGGTGGACAGGCTGGATATTACGATGGCAGACTTCCAGACCTTTTACAGGCCGCCTCCCCAGGAACAGAATACAGTTGAAGAGCAGATCAGGATACTGGATGAGAAACTTGAAGACCTGATCGGTTTCAAGGTGGTCCAGGAGGGAGGTCGGGACGACGGCCTTCATGAGTCTGATAACTTCAAGAATCTTCGGGAAAGGTACATAAAAAATCTGCTCAACCGCATGGTCAAGCAGAGGGAGATAGTAGGGGCGATAACGATCACCGACGCCGAGATCGACAGTCTTTTAAGCCGCTCGCTCATCGAAAGGCACTTCCAGCACATCCTCACGCTGAACAGACCGGCAGCGCAGGAGGTTGAAGAACGTCTCAAGGCCGGCGAGGAGTGGGAAAGAGTTGCGATCATCTATTCACGTGACAACGATGTTGGCCTCCACAGGGGTGATCTTGGGTGGCTTGCGTGGGGGGAAGGGCCGTTCAGCGTCTATACAGAGCTGCAGCCAATCGCATACCAGATCCCGGTTGAAACCTGGCAGGGGCCGATCCAGGTAGGCAGGGAGTTTCACTTCATCAAGGTTCTTGAGGAGCGAACACGCGAGCGTGGGATGCCCGAGGAGGAGCGTGCTGCGGCCCGTTCCTTCATCTTCAGCTTCAAACAAGATGCGATGGAGCAGGAGCTGTCGAACCGGATATGGGCCGAGGGCGGCTTTCATTTCGACGAAGACCAGTTCAGGTGGCTGTACGATCAGTTGATGGACTCGTTCGGCCGGGACCCTTCGAACAACCCCCTCCCAGAGCTCTCGAGAGAGGACAGGAGGAGGGTGGTTGTACGTTCCAAAACCAATCCCTATACCTCTCAGGACCTTCTGGAACGCATTGAGCTTCTCAGCCCGAGTGAAAGGGATAATCCACTGACGCTTGATGACTGGAGACATATGTTCTTGGAATGGGTCATCATCGACGGGGTCGCGGAGTATGCCACTTCGAAGGGGTACAGGAAAGAACCCGCCGTACTGGCAAGCCGCAAGAGGTTTACCGACAGCCGGCTATACGCTCTCAAACTGAACTCTCTCAGGGCAGAAGCCAGGCCGGCGATCGACGAGGAGATAGAGGAGTATTACGAGCAGAACCCCCAGTTGTTCGATCTGCCGGAGCGGCGCCGGATAGTTGAGGTTCTCGTAGAGACGAGGGAGGAGGCCGAGGAGCTGCTCCTCCGGGCGAAGGAGGGGGAGAGCATGGATTCGCTGGCCCGGGACTACACGATCCGACCCGGATTCGTCCAGCGCGGGGGACGATTCGTCCCGATAAGGAGGGATGAGTTCGGCCCGCTGGGCGAGGCGGTGTTCGAGGTTCCCGAGGACGGGTTCGGTCCCGTGGTTGAAACGCCGCTCGGTTTCAGCATCTTCAAGGTCATTCAGATACTTGAACCTCACCTGATACAGCTGGAGGATGTGAGGGAGAACCTGCGCGAGAATTTCCGGCTCGAGAAGGAGAGGACTATTGTCGAACAGTTCAAGGAGGATGCCAGAGCTCGAGCGAGGATCTGGAAGAATGAAGAACTGATTCGGAACTGGGCGGAGGGGATAGTAGCGTGGCGGGAAGCTGCTCGAAACGATTCTCAAGGTGAACTACTTCCAGAGAAATAAGGTTGTTCTGAAGCCCTGGGCAGGAATGGTATGGACGGCCCTGTTCGGGGGCGCCCTCCTGCTGGGGGCCTGCAGCCGTCAGTCTCAATCATCTGCAGTGATAGCGCAGGTTGGTGACGCCACGTTGACCGTGGAGGACCTGCGCCGCATGGTTCCCGACGAGGTCCTCAACGGAGCCGGTCAGGGTGATCTGGTGGGATTTGTCAATCAGTGGATGCGGAGCGAGCTGCTCTTCCAGGCCGCCGAGGCGATAGGGTACGGAAATGACCTCAGGGTTGAGCAGAGGGCGCGCCAGGCTCGCCGGGACATCATAATCGATGTCTTCCTGGAGGACGAGCTCGACATGCGGCCCTTCATATCAGAAGAAGAAATCTCCTCCTATTACGAGAATAATCTGGCATCCTTTACGCGGGTCGAAGCGGAAGTGCAGGCTGCAATTGTATGGTTCGAGGATGCCGATCACGCCGGGCAGGCTCGACAGGCCCTGAACGGTGGTAGAAGCTTTACAGAGGTAATGGCTGACACATCCCTGGGAGTTGTGGCATCAAACCTTGAAATGCAGTACCTGTCACGTGTTGAGCTTGGGGACGAGTTGGGGGATGCGGTCTTCGAAGTCAGAGCGGGTACGCTCAGCCGGCCGATCCGGATTGACGACGGGTACATACTCGTGCGGGTGAACGACCGGCAGGAGGCAGGTACCGTACGCTCCCTCGGGGAAGTCCGTGATGAGATAGTGATGCGCCTGACCAGCGATCTGTGGGAAATGAAGCTGGATGAGCTGCTCTCACGACTGCTCGATCAGGCGGATGTCTCCATTAATATCGAAGCAGGTCTTGAAGCGCTGGGCAGGGAGCGGCTGCCGTGAGGCGTTTCTTCTCATGGTCACTTATTGCGGCAGCGTTAATCGTATCGCTGCCAGCGCCGATGCGGGCGCAGGTACCGACCGGGGTTGAGGGCCAGCGAGAGACGATTGACGGGATAGCGGCGATAGTGGGCGGCGAGATCATCCTGAAGAGTGATGTGGAGCTGCTCTTCCTGATGAGGATGCAGGAACAGCGGATCGAGCCGGGTTCCATGACCGATGAAGAGAGAGACGATATCCGCTCTACTATACTGCAGGACCTGATTGATCAGACCCTGATTGTAGCCAGGGCCCTTCGCGACTCCATCGTCGTTGAGCGGGGTGAGGTGGAAGAGGCGATAAACCAATGGATGGCAGAGCTGCAGGAGAGTTACGGAGGAGAGAGCGCCTTCCAGCAACAGCTCAACAGAGAAGGAATTACTATTGCCGAGCTGCGCAGACGGAGACGGCCACTGGTGCGCAATCAGCTTCTTCGTTCCAAGCTGCTGCAGGAACTTGGGATCGGGCGGCCGACGGCAGTATCCAGAAGGGATGCGGCAGAGTTTGTCCGCGAGCATGCAGATGAATTGCTTTTCATCAGGCACCTGCTTCTTGAACCGCCGGCCGATATCGATCCAGACGTTGTCGCAAGACAGAGAATAGAGGAGCTGTGGGAGCTTATAGTGAGCGGGCGTGAGGATTTTGAGACCATCGCGCGTCAGTACTCCGACGATCCCAACAGCGGGCCGCTGGGCGGCGATCTGGGCGAGGCCCCGATGGGGACCTATGTAGCCAGCGTGGACAGTACTGTCTGGAACCTGCCTATCGGTGAGGTTTCAGAGCCGGTTCGCAGCCAGTTCGGGTGGCACCTGATCCAGGTGATATCCAGAGACGAGGAAAGGGCGCAAGCCAGGCACATCCTGATTCGGGGGGTTGAGGAGGGAACTACAATACGTGCGTTGGCCGACACGATATCGATGATCGAGGATGCCTTGGCGGCTGGGGAGTCATTCATTGACCTCGTGGAGCGTTTCAGCGACGAGGAAGGTGCGGCCGAGGAAACGGGATATTTCGGAATGTTGTTCCTGCCGCTGACAGCCGCCAACTCGGGTTTGTCAGCGGAGTGGATAGATGCCCTTCAGACCCTTGAACCCGGCGACTGGACTGGGCCACTGGAGTTGGAAAACACGGTTCATTTCGTCCAGCGCATACCGTGGGATGAATCCACCGTCAACATGGTGCTTCGGAACGACTTTCCCCGCGTGGAGCTCATAGTGCAGCAGCTGCACGACCAGGAGGATGTCGAGGCGTGGCTGGATGAGCTCCGCAGAGAAACCTACATTGAGATCAAGAAAGAATGATATAATCTTCCGTCATGGGTGACGGGAATCCACAGCAGAGCGGAGCGGTGTACTCAGGCCAGGAGCAGCCACGCCTGCTTATTACAATGGGCGATCCGGCCGGCGTGGGGCCGGAGGTTGTCCTTAAAGCACTGCCTGTGCTGGTGGAGGAAGGATTGGGCCCGATAGGTGTGGTTGGGCCGCCGGTGCTGTGGGAACTGGCTGCTGCCATGCTGGGCCTTCCCCGGCCACAGGATCACCAGATACATATAGTGGTTCCCGAGAGTCTTCAAGGGATGGATAATGGTCTGGCGCGCGATATTCTGTTCTGCGGCGAAAGGACCACTACAGGGGCCAGCGTCGCACTGGAATGCCTTGAGACGGCTGCCGAGTTCGCCTCGGCAAATCCACAGAAAACTGCGGTGATAACAGCTCCCGTTAACAAGAGGGCGCTGCACGATGCGGGGGTAACCACGCCGGGTCTCACAGAGTGGTTCGGCGAGCGGTTCGATTCCCAGACGCCGCTCATGCTACTTGTAGGGGGAAGGCTCCGTGTAGCTGTTGCTACTACGCACATTCCTCTGCGGGAGGTTCCGTCGGCACTGACAGTGGAAGGAATCGCCGGCCGGCTGTCTGTTCTCCACGAAGGACTGCGAGCGCAGTTTGGCGTTGATGGTCCGCGGATCGCCCTGCTGGCGCTGAATCCTCACGGTGGAACCGGCGCCGAGGAAGATCGTGAGGAGCGAGAGGTACTGGAGCCGGCCATGCTGGAGGCCAGAAGCGGTAGTGTCAATGTGGATGGTCTCTTCAGCGCCGATGCATTCTTCGGCCGCCGCCGCTGGGAATTGTATGATGCTGTCATGGCGCCATACCACGACCAGGGCCTCACTGCCGTGAAGATCGAGGCGGGGGGGATGGGGGTCAATGTAACGCTGGGGCTGCCCGTCGTACGCACATCACCCGACCATGGGACTGCGTTCGACATAGCGGGAAAGGGGGTAGCGGGGGAAGGTGCCACGGTCGCCGCCGTCAGGCTCGCCGACGCTCTGCTGGATGGGCGTGGAGCCCGCTGAACAGATCTCCTGTCGTGCGCACCCTCTTCTT
>JAGLTZ010000078.1 GCA_023135015.1 Candidatus Latescibacterota bacterium | reverse complement strand
AAACGGCCCTTTTGCGCAATCTCGGCGTCAATCTGCCGGGTTCCTTGTGCGGCGTACAGTTAGTACGTCTCCGCGCAACCCGTTGACTTCCTTGACCTTGCGCAAAATTGCTCGTTTCTGTCTTGGAAACCTCGCCAGTTCCTATCCGGAGTCTCCAGATAGGAACTACTTAGCGGTCCGGGCGCCCAAGCATAATCCGGAATCCAAGCCAGAACCCTTTCTCCACTGTCGTAGATCGGGGCGGCACAGTAGAGAACTCGAACTGCGGTTCCTCCTCATCAAAGTGATGCAGATGAGCGTCCACATATGCATCGGCCATCGAGTAGAGCCACAGTCCGAAGGCCCGGATTATCCAGCTCCGCCGCTCAGACCTCCAGCTCTCAATGTCATCTTCGAGGGTCGAAGGAGGGAAGGCTGAATTCCGCAGCCCGGCCAGATCCTTAACCCTGCCGTCAGCACGTACGGCCATCCCAATAAAGGCCGCCTGGGCCGCCATCATCAGCCCACCCTTTACGGGGTGCCTGGTATAGAACTGCCCCCAGCCAGGCAGGACCGCCGACCTCAGCAGAGCCGGGCCAGGTTCAACCCTGCGGCTGGTATCCGTATCAGCCTGCGCGGCCCTACCCCTTTCCGCACGTACAGGATCCTGGCGGGCCGATGCCCGCCCAGCCGGCAGGCCTGTCAGAAGAATCAGTCCCGCAAGGAGCCAGAAAGAGAATCTTCGAACTCTCATGGGGATGGAGTAACTACCCTCAGCGACCGTGGCCTGCAGGTTAATTCCAGTCTGGTGACACCTGTCTCGTATATCTGTCCGTCGGCATGAAGCACGATCGGTTCCTGCGCCGTAACTGTAAGGGAGGGAACCTTGAGCATTGTGACTGTCGGTAGATTCGTATGCGTCCCCTTTGTCGCTTTAGGCAGAACTCTGAGTATATTGGGAATTGACATATCATCAATGACACACAGATCGAAGAGCCCGTCATCGAGGACGGCATCGGGCGTGAGCATGAATCCTCCCCCCTCCCTCGTGCCGATGCCAACTATGAGCATATAAGTCAGCTTGTCATGGTGGAAGTCGGGCGCTTCTATCACCAGCGGCATCGACCTGTATACGAACAGCGATTTAATAACTGCCACAAGGTAGAGAGGATACCCCCGGAGACGTTTGAACTTACGGGCATTGATAGTGACGGTCGGCCCGAACCCTATACCGAGCGTATTGAAGAAGAACCACTCCCCGAACTGTCCAACATCGGAGAGACGGAAACGGCCCTGGCGCAGTACCGAAACCGCCTCGTTCAGGTCCATGGGGATTCCCTGGCTGCCGGCAAAGTCGTTTCCCGAACCCAGCGGTATCACTCCTATCGCCGCATCTGAATCTAATATGCCGGTGGCCACTTCGTGTGCGGTCCCGTCCCCTCCCCCGACTATCACCATCCCGGCGCCATCTGCGGCCGCCTGCCGGGCAAGTTCGGTCGCATGCCTGGGAGCTTCTGAATGGTACAGGGTGAAATCGATGCCGGCCTTTCTGAGGGCCTCAAGGACAACCCGCTCTTTCTGTCTGGAAAGTCCTCTTCCTGCAATAGGATTCATGATCAGTACAGCCGGACAGTCTGCAACGGAGCCCCGATCTGCGGCTACAGGGCCGGATACAGGTGTGGGTTCGTTATTCAAGAGAGTAGCTCCATGTATTTGATCCCATCGGGAGTTACCGGACAGGAACTAATTCAGGGATGGGAAGGATCGTGGAAACCGGGGGTCGAAAGAATGGCGGGGAAAGGTGGGAATCGAACCCACCCCGGACGCTACGAACGCCCGGCAGAAGGCTTTGAAGGCCTCGGGGGCCACCAGAACCCATCGATCCCCGTGAATCTCTGTGAGCTCTCGGTTCCTCCTCTTTTCAATCGTACAGCACTCAGTGCCATTCTTCCCAGCTCATTTACTCGTCAGCATCCACCATACTCGCGATACGGAAGTCGGATTGCTCATCCCTATCCGCCGAGGAAGGCTATCAGTTCAAGCTCTAGCAGGCATCCCTTGGGAAGATCCCTTACTGCAGCGGCCGAGCGGGCGGGAGGTGGATCGGAAACTGCCTCCCTGTAGATTTCATTGAAGGCGCCGAAATCATCTATATCTGCCAGGAAGACCGTAGCCTTCACGACATCCTTCCAGCCGGCACCTGCCGCCTCGAGGATCGCCGTCAGGTTGCTGATGACCTGCCTCGTCTCAGCCTC
>JAGLTZ010000077.1 GCA_023135015.1 Candidatus Latescibacterota bacterium | reverse complement strand
AAAACCATCTTCCGCTCGCCATCCAACTCAACCACAACCGCCTGGCTGTATGGCCCTACCGCCTCGGGCGCCGTGTCGGTATGAACCGCCCTGTTGCTCATTTCTGCTCTCCGCTCAAGTCTTGATGAGTTTCTGAATATGCAGGAGGCCGCCCGCTGAGCAGCCTGCGTATCCCCTCCTGCCGTCGCCGTCCCTCGAGCGCCTGCCTGGCCCCTTTAATGGTCATCGGCCCCCTCAGCATCAAGATCGCGACCATCACCTCTTCTTCGGCATCACGCAGAGCCGCATCCGCAGAATCGAAATCCACCCCGCAGGCCAGCATGACGATCCGGCGGGCGCGTGCGCGAAGCTTATCGCTGACAGGGCGCAGGTCCACCATCAGACTGCCGTAAGTTTTGCCCATCTTCACAAATGCCGCTGTCGTGAGCATGTTCAGAATCATCTTGGTGGCTGTTCCCGCCTTCAGGCGGGTGGAACCGGCAACCAGCTCGGGACCCACTACCGGGTTGATAGTAACATCGGCCCCAACTCCCGGTACGCCGCTGGGGTTGCACGTCAGGTATATAGTGATCAGGCCGGCATCCCGTGCTTCCTTTAATGCCTCCACCACGTAGGGTGTCCTGGTGCTCGCGGTGATTCCGACCACGACGTCCCCGGCCCTGGCACCGGCTTCCTTCAGGTCGAGCCAACCCTGCCTGCCCTCATCCTCGAGTCCTTCACTTGAACGGACCAGCGCCTGACGGCCGCCCGCAATAACTCCCCTCACAAGTTCGGGGTCGATCCCGAAGGTGGGCGGACACTCACTGGCGTCCAGCACCCCCAACCGACCGCTGGTCCCCGCACCAATGTAGAAGAGCCCTCCACCATTGCGGAACGCCGCCACTATTCGCTCAACAGCCTCCTCGACGGCCCCAAGCACTTTCTCCACAGCCCCGGAGACGGCGGCATCTTCGGCATTCATCGCCCTCAGCAGCTCTGCCGTGTCCATCGTATCGAGCTGGACCGCACCCGGATGCAGGGCCTCAGTCACCAGCCAGTCGAGTTGCTCGGCCAGCCGGCGGAGGCGTTGCGGGTCTTCGTTCACTTTAAAAAGCTTGTGCTATTTCCGCTTGGTGCGGGCCTGTGGGGAGATTGTCTGCCACTCGACTAGAATAGGGGCGGCAACGAAGATCGATGAATAGGTCCCGATAATCACACCGGCCATCAGTGCGAAGGCGAAGTCGTGTATCACTGCTCCACCCACCATCCACAGGATGAAGACCACAAGAAAGGTCGTCACAGAGGTCACGACCGTCCGGCTCAGTGTCTCGTTGATCGCCCTGTTCAAGATCCAGTCGTACTTTTCCTGGCGATACCTCTTCAGGTTTTCGCGGATCCGGTCGAGCACGACGATCGTGTCGTTCAGAGAATACCCGACTATCGTCAGCAGTGCGGCCACGATGACCAGGCCAATCTCGATGTTCATAAAGCTGAAGAGGCCGAGCACGAGGAGAACGTCATGAAAAAGAGTCACTACACTTACCACGGCAAAGCGCATTTCAAACCGCCAGGAGATATAGATCAGTATCCCCAGCAGGGCCCACAATATCGCCCAGATCGCCTTCGTGCGCAGTTCGGCACCAACCTTTGGCCCCACATCCTCCACCGAGCGTACAGTCAACGTATTGTTAGTGAAAGCCTGCGCCAGGGCCACCTGAATCTGATCCGCGGCTTCCTGCCCCGCCGCCTGCTCCAGCTGCTCGATTCTTATGATATAGTTGCCCTCCTCATCAATATCCCTGGTCACCTCGGGCGTCTTCCGGGTCGCATCGGTTATCACCTGCCGCAGCTCACCGATATCCACCGGCTGCTCGAAGGCGATCCGCATCATCAGACCCCCTTCGAAGTCGATCGAGTAATTGGGGCCGCCGTGCATCACCAGACTTACAAGTCCTACAACTATCAGCACGGCCGAAACGACGTACGCAGTACGCCGGACCCTCAGAAAATCGTAGTCTGCATTGACGAACAGATCCAAGTGGTGAACTCCTTATATGCTCAGCTCTTGAACCACCGCCCGGTTCAACCTCGCATCGAATATGAGCCGAGTGACGATTAGAGCGGTGAAGACCGAGGAGACGATTCCTACCGTCAGGGTTAGCGCGAAACCCCGAATAGGCCCGGTACCGAACTGATACAGCACCAGTGCCGAGATCAGGGTGGTGATATTGGCGTCGAGGATCGCACTGGTGGCGTTGGCGTAGCCCGCATCAACCGAGGCCCGGACAGTCTTGCCCGCCCGAAGCTCCTCCTTGATACGGTCGTAAATAAGTACGTTCGCGTCTACGGCCATACCCATGGTCAGGATGATTCCCGCGATGCCAGGCAGCGTCAGCGTGAAGTGGAAACCTGCCAGAACGGCAAGGATGAAGAGTACGTTCAGCATAAGTGCGGTATCGGCGATCAGGCCGGAGCCCCTGTAGTACGCTACCATGAAGAGGACGACCACAAGGAGCCCTACCAGAGCCGAGATGGTGCCCGAACGGATACTGTCCGCCCCGAGGCTCGGCCCAACAGTTCGCTCCTCCACGATCTCGGCCGGTGCAGGAAGTGCACCAGAGCGGAGCGTGATCGTCACGTTCCGGGCCTCCTGCATATCATTAATGCCCGTAATCCTCGAACTCGCACCCAGCTGACCTTCGATAACCGGCGCTATGGCCACCCGCCCGTCCAGGATAATCGCCATGCGGTTGCCGATATTAACCCTTGAGACCCGGCGTATTATCTGCCCACCTTCCGTGGTCAGCCTGAAATTCACCACAGGCCGGCCGGCCGCATCGGGATCCTGAGGACCGCCGATGGTGAACTGGGCGTCCTCAAGGTTCTCCCCTGTGACAACCGGGACGGCTTCGGTGAGGAAGAGTTCACGGTACCTGAGCCCGTCTGCGGTCGTGTAGCGTTCATCACTCCACATCGCCCAGTGGAACTCAGCGTCCTGCGGGATGACGCTTCTGATACTGGGAAGGGCCATAATGCTGTCCACCCACGCCATGTTGTCCTCGTCGGCCCAAAGCACCTCCGGGGACCCGGGATCGACCAGCAGATAGAGGTTGAGAGGCTGTTCGGGGATCCTGGTGGAATCGTCACCCACAGCAGTGGTGTCCAGGCCCACGATACCCATAAGATCGGGGGTCTCAGGCTGAACCACATGCAGGCCGATCCTTTCGCGGTCGATCTCACCCGATACCAGCCCTTCGTAGAGGGCACGGTTGATCCTGTTGACCAGGTCCACCACCAGGTCCCCCGACTTCAGCATGTTGTAGGTGAGAACGGCGGTGCGCCCGACAAGGTCACGCGCCGCTTCCGGGTTGTCGATACCGGCCAGCTGGATAACCACCCGGTTGTTACCCTGCTTCTGGATCACGGGCTCCGAGACCCCGTACTGGTCGATCCTGTTTCGGATGATGCTGAGGAATCGATCCTGGGCATCGCTGCGACCCTCGGCAGGGATGGCATCGAGGTCGATCTCCATTACAAGGTGCATACCACCACGCAGGTCGAGTCCCAGTTTTATCGCCTTCGACTCAAGCGATTTCCACGCCTGAGGCTCCTCCTGCTTCATCCGCTGGCGCTGCTCCTCGTCCATCATAAACATGCGAAATGTCGGCAGCAGCGAAAAGAGCGAGGCCACAATCAAGACAATAACGAGGCCTATGCGGAATCGATTGTCCCTCTTCACGCTTCAGTAATCCTTACCTTTCAGGGGTTGGGGCCGGGGAAATCGTCTCTTCCTGCAAAGCACCGAAAACTACCTGCGAGTCAACCAGGTGTCAACCACACGCCTGCAGAGCGCCCTCTTGCCAGCTCAGCGCAGGCAACAAGGGGATTTGTCATTGGCGGCCCCATCAGGGTATCTTCCGCCCATGCGGTTTTACCTGCTCATCAGATCACTTATCCGTCCCCTGCTGAAGGCATGGTGCGGTCTGCATCTGGCCGGGGAGGCATCCATTCCCGGTGAAGGCCCGCTCGTTGTTGTCGCAAACCACCGATCATATCTGGACGCCTTTCTGCTGGCGGCCGCTTTTCCACGCCCCATCTCCTTCCTGACAACCGCTGAGGCATTCCGTCCTCTGTGGCAGCGGCTCTTCCTGAAGGCCCTCGGCTGTATCAAGCTGAGGCGATACAGACCGGACCCTATTGCGATCCGCAAGGTCCTCCGCACCCTCGAGGCCGGCGGCGTGGTGGGTGTCTTCCCCGAAGGAGAGCGCTCCTGGGACGGTGCCCCATCACCCGTCCTGCCAGGGGTAGCCAGGATGCTGATCCTGGCCGGCAAACCGGTGATTGCCGTCAACCTTTCCGGCTCCTATAGGATCTGGCCGCGTTGGGGATGGGGTCCGCGCAGGGCACCCGTATCCCTGGAGGTGAGTGAGCCGATGATTCCAAGGATCGAGCGCGATGTCGAATTATGGCTTACAAACACCCTGGCCACACACCCCTCTCCCCCTTTGCTCCGTAACTACAGCGCTGCCGACGTGGGACGACTCCTGTGGCGCTGCCCTTCGTGTGGGTCGCCAAACGCAGTCCGGGGAAGAAGGGCGGGCGTGGTCTTCTGCCTAAAATGCAGCCGCAGTGGACAGCTGTACAGCGGTTCACACCTCAGCTGGGATGGCAGCAGCGCCCGCCCCCTGCGCACATGGGCACGTGTTGTGGCGCTGGGGGTAGAGGAGCGCCACAGCTTCGAGCCACCCGGCCCGCACCCGGAGCGCAGGTGGCCATTCCTGCGTCTCTCCGACGGCGTAGGGGATGAGCCGCTAACCGCGCGAGGCAAGGGAGAAGCGGTGCTCACCCCGAAGGCGCTGGTGCTCAGAGCACACCGGTGGCGCGCTTATGTGCCAGCAGAAACCATACGGTCTGTAACAGTGGAAGGAAGCCATAAGCTCCAGGTGGCAACCACGCGGCGGATATATGAGCTGCGTTACAGGCGCGGGAGCCCAAGGGGCCCCCGCGCCCACATTGAGGCTTGGCTGAATACAAGAGGTACTATCTACCGGCGGGCCTAGTGCCCTGTCACGCAACAACC